>DKKR01000085.1 GCA_002455375.1 Bacteroidetes bacterium UBA6661 | reverse complement strand
AGTATTTTATAAATAAAATATAACGGCCCTGTGAAAATATTCAGTTGATGTCCTGTTGTGACAGTAAAAGTATGCTCATCCTTCAATGATTTAATTGCAGAATATGATTTACTGGTTTTCCAATCTGTTTGAAAAACTGTTTCTGAATACTGATGTTCCAATACTTCGCAAAGGCTGTCACGGTTGGTTTTATACTGTAATCGCTTCTGTAATGCTTCCTTTAAACCTGATTCATCATATTGAAATGCTGCATAATCTTTAAAAAAACTACTCTTACTTAGATAATCACCAATTAATGTTGAATAACCGGCATCAGTAAAAGAAATATAAGTACTTTGAGCTAACATAAATCCTTCATCAGAAAAATCACTGTAAACATAAAAATAAAAAAAGGGATACCGAAACCGGCATCCCCATTAAATTAATTTTTCTGTTGAATTTACTCTTCCGTAGTTTCTGTTGTTTCGCTTCCTGCAGCATCAGCTTTAGCCTTTGGCTTACGGCCTCTACGCGTAGTTTTAGCTTTCTTAGCTGTACCTTTTTCTTTTGATGAAGGCATCAACTCATTGAAATCAACTAATTCCATCATGCAAGTTTCGGCAGCATCACCGGGTCTGAATCCGGTTTTAAGGATGCGTGTATATCCACCCGGACGCTCATTAACCTTAGGAGCAACCTCTCTGAAAAGCTCACTCACAGCTTCTTTATTCTGCAGATAACTAAAAACTGTTCTGCGTGAATGTGTGCTGTCAGATTTTGACTTTGTAATTAATGGTTCAACATATTTTCTAAGTGCCTTAGCTTTGGCAACAGTTGTGTTTATTCTCTTATGCAGAATCAATGATGAAGCCAGGTTAGAGAGTAATGCTTCTCTGTGGCTATGTGTTCTGCCTAAATGATTTATCTTTTTTCCGTGACGCATTTTTCGTAATCTTTAAACTATTCAATTATTCTTTATCAAGCATATACTTCTGTATGTTCATACCGAAGGTAAGGTTTTTACTGCGAACCAATTCCTCCAACTCAGTCAGCGATTTTTTTCCGAAGTTACGGAACTTCAACAGGTCTGTTTTTGAAAACGAAACCAAATCACCCAAAGTTTCAACATCTGCTGCTTTCAGACAGTTCAATGCTCTTACTGAAAGATCCATATCTACCAATTTTGATTTAAGCAATTGACGCATATGAAGTGTGTTCTCATCAAACTCTTCAACTGGAGTTTTAGACTTTGTATCGAGCGTAATTTTCTCATCGCTAAACAGCATGAAGTGATGAATCAGAATTTCTGCAGCTTCGCGTAATGCTTCTTTAGGATGAATACTTCCATCGGTTGTGATTTCAAGTACCAATTTTTCGTAATC
This sequence comes from Bacteroidetes bacterium UBA6661, assembly GCA_002455375.1. GTDB lineage: Bacteria > Bacteroidota > Bacteroidia > AKYH767-A > OLB10 > OLB10. Next base: position 20,511 of record DKKR01000085.1, on the reverse strand, counting down.
GGTTTTCTGCTCCACACGATAGTTCTCCACTGCATATTTTACATTCTTTATTGGAGTGTAGATAGAATCTATTGCAACAGTTCCTAATGGATGGCTGTTTGATTTGTTTTCTTCTGCAGGAACATATCCACGTCCTTTGTCAATGGTCATATCAATAACCAATTTTACAGAAGGATCCATCTGGCAAATAACCAACTCAGGATTGAGTACCTGAAAAGCAGCAGTATGTTTAGCAATATCACCGGCAGTAAATTCTGTCTTACCATTAACAACAACCTGAACTTTCTCAGAGTCTGTGCCTTCAATTTGCTTTTTAAAACGAACCTGCTTGAGGTTAAGGATAATTTCAGTTACATCTTCAACAACTCCTTTTATTGTTGAAAATTCATGATCAACTCCACTGATTTTAATATTGGTGATTGCATGTCCTTCAAGCGAAGAAAGCAATATTCTACGTAGAGAATTACCAACAGTAATACCATAACCCGGCTCCAAAGGGCGGAACTCAAACTGACCAAAAGTTTCGGTAGAATGATTCATAATCACTTTGTCGGGACGTTGAAATGCAAGTATGGCCATTTTATATTTTGTGTTTTATTTGTTTAATTATTTACTGAGTTTTATTGTTCAGGGTTAGCAAGAATTATTTAGAGTACAATTCCACGATAAGTTGTTCCTTAATATTCTCAGGAATTTCTTCGCGTGCAGGTGTAGTCACAAATTTACCTTGCATAGCTGTGGTATCCCACTCTAACCAACCATATTTATTAGAACGAGATGCAAGTGAATCTGTAATTGCTTCGAAAGACTTTGAGCGCTCACGAACGCCAACAACATCACCCGGACGTAAGATGTATGATGAAATATTGTTTACCTTACCATTTACTGTAATATGGCAATGTCCAACTAACTGACGTGCTGCTGCACGTGTTGGTGCAATTCCCAAACGAAAAACAACATTATCAAGTCTGGATTCAATAAGCTTCAACAAGTTTTCACCTGTAATACCTTCTTTACGAAGTGCAATACTGTAGAAACGAGCAAACTGACGCTCTAACATTCCGTAAGTATATTTCACCTTTTGCTTTTCAGCTAACTGAATTGCATATTCACTTTGCTTAGCGCGCTTTTTAGCAGCACCATGCATTCCCGGAGGATAACTTCTTTTTTCGAAATATCTGTCAGGTCCGAATATGGGCTCGCGAAACTTACGTGCTATTTTTGTTTTTGGTCCAATGTAACGTGCCATTGTATTATTCTAATATTTTAATTTTAAACTAACTTGTGATAATAAATTATATCCTTCTTCTTTTAGGAGGGCGACATCCGTTATGTGGTATTGGGGTGATGTCCAGAATTTCGCTTACCTCAACTCCTGAAGCGTTAAGCGTTCGGATTGCAGATTCGCGACCTGCTCCGGGTCCTCTAACAAATACTTTTACCTTTCTAAGACCTAAGTCGTACGCTGTTTTTGCGCAATCAGCTGCTGCCAGCTGTGCTGCATAAGGTGTGTTTTTCTTAGATCCTTTGAAGCCCATTTTGCCTGCACTTGCCCAAGAAATCACTTGGCCTTGCAAATTCGTCAGGCTGATAATAATGTTATTGAAAGTTGCATTGATATGCGCCTCACCGGTCGCCTCAACTTTTACCACCTTCTTTTTTGCTGTTTTTGCAGCTGCTCCTTGTTGTTGTTTTGCCATTATTGTTTATTTATTGTTATTCCCCTTAAAAAGGGAACATTTTATTCCAATTACTTAGTTACTTTTTTCTTGTTAGCAACTGTTTTACGCTTACCCTTACGTGTGCGGCAGTTGTTTTTGGTTCTTTGTCCGCGCACAGGCAATCCCAAACGATGACGAACACCACGGTAGCTACCGATATCCATCAGACGTTTAATATTCAACTGTGTTTCTGAACGTAAAGCACCTTCTATTTTCAGATTATCGTTAATGAATGAACGGATTTTATTCAGTTCATCATCATTCCACTGATCTACTTTTTTATCGTACGAAATTCCGCACTCATCAAGAATCTGTTGAGCTGTTGAACGTCCTATACCAAAAATATAAGTAAGGCCTATTTCACCTCTTTTGTTTCTTGGTAAATCTATACCTGCTATTCGAGCCATTTTATATTAACTATTTTCTTTGTTACAATTAATTTTTAAGATGTAATTATCCCTGACGCTGCTTAAAGCGTGGATTCTTTTTATTAATTACATACAATTTACCGTTGCGTCTAACGATTTTACAATCAACGCTTCTTTTCTTTAAACTTGGTTTAACTTTCATCTTCTTAATTTATTCTAATGCGTTATCTCAATTATTTATAACGATAAGTTATTCTTCCTTTTGTCAGATCATAAGGTGACATTTCAATCTTTACTTTATCACCGGGTAGAATTTTAATGTAGTTCATTCTCATCTTTCCTGAAATGTGGGCAATTATTTCATGTCCGTTTTCCAGTTCCACCCTGAACATAGCATTGCTCAACGCTTCTGTAATCGTTCCGTCCTGCTCTATTGATGTCTGCTTTGCCATTAATCTAATCTTACTATGCTATAATATGTTGCTTATAATCTATTTTATATAAATTTAAATTCTCTTTTTCACTCTTTTCTATCTCTTCAAATGAAGACAGAATCTCTGCCTTTACATTATCCACTGCAATTGTATGTTCAAAATGTGCGGCAGGCTTTTGATCTGCTGTTACAATTGTCCATCCATCATTGAGTTGCTTTACATTCTTTGTTCCCATGTTTATCATAGGTTCAATTGCTATAACCAACCCGGGTTTCAACAACAATCCTTGCCCTGCCTTACCATAATTTGGTACTTCGGGCTTCTCATGAAGCTTCTTCCCTATGCCATGGCCTACCAATTCACGAACAACACCAAATCCATTTGCCTCTGCATGTTTTTGGATATTGCTGCTTACATCACCCATCCTGTTACCGGCAACTGCCTTCTCTATTCCAAGATAAAGGCATTCGCGTGTGACCTGCAGTAGTTTTATTGCCTGCTGATCTACTTCACCGATAGCGAAGGTGTAGGCCGAATCACCATAATATCCGTTTTTAACTACCCCACAATCAAGTGACACAATATCTCCAAGATGCAACACTCTTGCTCCCGGGATTCCGTGAACCACTTCGGCATTAACCGATATGCATAACGAACCGCTGAATCCATGATAGCCTTTAAAAGCAGGCACAGCTTCATGTGAGCGGATAAAATCTTCTGCAATCTTATCCAACTCTCCGGTCGTTATTCCATCTCGCAGGTGTTTGGCAACTTCTGCAATGGTTTTTCCAACAAGTAAAGAACTAACTCTAATTAAATCAATCTCCTCTTTGGAGCGATATTCAATCTGCACAATTTTATATTTTAAACAGGTGCATTAATGGATGTGCGTCCTTTAATACGTCCTGATTTCATTAATCCATCGTAATGTCTCATCAACAAATGACTTTCTACCTGTTGTAAGGTATCCAGAATTACACCAACAAGAATCAACAATGATGTGCCACCATAAAATTGAGCAAAGTTGGTACTGGTACCTAATATTTTTGCAAATGCAGGCAGGATGGCAACGATTGCTAAAAATATAGAACCCGGCAAAGTTATTTTAGACATCACATCATCAATAAAGGATGCTGTTTGCCTGCCTGGCTTAATGCCGGGAATAAAGCCACCATTTTTCTTCATATCATCAGCCATTTGATTAGGATTAACCGTGATGGCAGTATAGAAGTATGTGAATAATATAATCAATATTGCGAAGGTGACATTGTACCAAACAGAATGGAAATCTGTTAAAGAATGTGCAATACCCTGCATTGAAGATGACTCAGGAAAAAATTGTGCTACTGTAGCCGGAATAAACATAATTGCCTGGGCAAAGATGATTGGCATTACACCTGCCGCATTTACCTTTAAAGGAATATACTGACGTACGCCACCGTACTGTCTGTTACCAATTATTTTTTTTGCAAACTGTACCGGTATTTTACGAGTACCTTGCACCAATAAAATACTGATTACAACGACAGCAAACAAGGCAACCAATTCAACAAGGAACATGATTAGTCCGCCACCTGTTTGATTGAGTCGTGCTAAAAACTCATCTCGTAAGGCAAATGGTAATCGGGCAATAATACCCACCATGATAAGTAATGAAATACCATTTCCGATTCCTTTTTCCTGAATTCGTTCACCCAGCCACATCACAAATAAAGTACCTGCAATAAGAATGATGATAGATGTAATCCACCACATTGTCGGTGAAAATGCATCAGGGTTGGCGTATGCTACAATTGCAGACTGTGCCTGAGCCCTTAAGTTAACTAAATAACCTGGTGCCTGACCGGCAACTACCAACACCGTAAGCCAACGTGTAATCTGATTCATTCGGTTACGACCACTCTCCCCTTCTTTTTGCATTTTCTGAAAGTAGGGAACGGCAATTCCTAATATTTGCACAACAATTGAGGCCGAGATATATGGCATAATTCCCAGTGCAACGATTGATGCCTGTGAAAAGGCTCCACCTGCAAACATATCCAATAAACCAAAAATCCCCTGAGATGCCTGATTCTTTAAATTCCCAAGCTGCTGAGGGTCCACACCCGGCAATACAATATGCGAGGCAAGACGATAAATGGCAATATAAAAAAAGGTGTTGAGGAGTTTAGTTCTAAGCTCTTCAATCTTGAATATGTTCCTTAATGTTTGAATCAGTTCTTTCATTATTTTTCTTGAATGGTGGTTGTGCCTCCAGCGGCTTCAATTGCATTTTTTGCAGTATCTGAAAATGCATGTGCTTTTACATTCATTTTAACTTTCAATTCGCCACGTCCGAGTATTTTTACCAACTCACGCTTTGAAATCAATCCTTTTTCGCAAAGAATGCTATGATCAATTTCTGTTAAACCAAATTTCTCATTTAGTTTCTGAAGTACATCTAAGTTGATACCTGTATATTCAACTCTGAAGAAATTTTTGAATCCTGATTTAGGTACCCTTCTCTGAAGGGGCATCTGACCGCCTTCAAAACCAAATTTGCGCGAATATCCTGAGCGTGATTGTGCTCCTTTATGACCACGTGTAGATGTTCCACCATGACCAGAGCCTTCACCGCGACCTATTCTTTTGCTTTTCTTTGTTGAACCTTTGGCAGGTTTTAAATTACTTAAATTCATAACGCTTTTTCTTATTTGATTTCTGTTACCTCAACCAGATGTCTAACTTTTTCGATCATTCCTTTTATCTGATCAGTGTTTTCTTTTTCTACAGAATGATATACTTTTCTTAAACCTAAAGCTTTTAGTGTTAGCTTCTGATTTTTATTGCGATCAATTCCGCTTTTTACTTGTTTGATAATTACTTTTCCCATGAGTATAATATTACCCGTTAAATACTTTGTTTAAATCTACACCACGCTGATTAGCTACGGTTACAGCATCACGCATCATAGCTAAAGCTGTAATGGTTGCTTTTACCACGTTATGTGGATTTGAAGATCCTTTTGACTTAGCTAATACATCACTTATTCCCACACTTTCAAGAACTGCACGCATGGCACCACCTGCAATTACACCCGTACCTGGTGCTGCCGGCTTTAAAAACACTTTTGCACCACCGAAAGCAGCATCTTGTTCATGAGGAACAGTAGTTTTATGAACTGTAACCTTCACTAAGTTCTTCTTTGCATCATCAATAGCTTTGGTAATTGCATCAGTAACCTCTTTTGCTTTTCCTAAGCCATAGCCTACAACACCTTTCTCATCACCAACCACAACAATGGCTGCAAAAGAAAATGTTCTTCCACCTTTGGTAACCTTAGTTACTCTGTTTACTGCTACGAGCCTGTCCTTTAATTCGATTTCGCCCGGTTTAACTCTTTTATTTGCTGTTGCTATCATTGTTTCGTTTTAGAATTTTAATCCGCCTTCTCTTGCACCATCAGCCAATGCTTTTACACGGCCATGAAACAAATATCCACCTCTGTCGAATGTTACTTTGGTTATACCTTTAGCTGCTGCTCTTTCAGCAATCATTTTGCCAACTGAAGTTGAAATTTCAACCTTAGTACCTTTAGCTGCACCATTTTCAGCAGATGAAGCTGCTGCCAATGTCTGGCCGGCAACATCATCAATTATCTGTGCATAAATCTGCTTATTACTTCTGAAAACAGACAATCTTGGCTGCTCATTAGTACCTTTGATTTTTCCGCGAATACGTTTGCGGATTTTAAGCCTGCGTGAATCTTTAGAATTCTTCATTTTCTTACTTTACTTATTTTTTAGCAGCTGATTTTCCAGCTTTTCTTCTCAATACTTCACCCACAAACTTGATACCTTTTCCTTTGTATGGTTCAGGCTTACGAAGTGATCTTATTTTTGCAGCAACCTGTCCGATAAGTTGTTTATCGTGACTTTCAAGAATGATGGTAGGATTGCTACCACGCTCTGTCTTTGTGCTTACTTTAACTTCTGTTGGCAGTTCAAATACCACATGGTGAGAATGACCAAGTACTAAATCAAGCATCTGACCTTGATTACTGGCACGGTATCCTACACCCACCAGTTCCTGCTCAATCTTATATCCTTGTGATACTCCTTTAATCATGTTAGCAAGCAATGAACGATACAAGCCATGCAATGACTTATGACGTTTTTGCTCTGTGCTGCGTTTAACAACAACTTTATTCTCTTCCATTTCTAAGGTAATCCCATCTGCAATTGTTTGAGATAATGTACCCTTTGGACCTTTTACAGAAACTGTATTTCCTTGTACATTAACCTGAACACCTGATGGTACTGAAACCGGTAATTTCCCTATTCGTGACATGCTTTCTTAAATTAATAAATATAACATAAAACTTCACCACCAACATGCAGCTGACGTGCTTCTTTGTCAGTCATAATTCCTTTGCTTGTAGAGATGATTGCCACACCAAGACCATTAATAATTCTTGGTAAACGATCATGACTAACATACTTTCTTAAACCCGGACGGCTAACACGTTTAAGGCGCGTAATTGCCGGCATTTTGGTTACAGGATTGTATTTTAAAGCAACTTTTATATTTCCCTGCTTATTGTCAGTTTCTTCAAACTTATAGTTTGCAATATACCCTTTGTCAAAAAGTATTTTGGTAATTTCTTTTTTAGTATTTGATGCAGGTACTTCTACGATGCGGTGATTGGCCTTAACGGCATTACGCAAACGTGTCAAATAATCTGATATCGGATCGGTCATTTTAATTATTTTTCTAATTATTGTTTAATATTACCAACTGGCTTTTGTTACTCCGGCAATTTTTCCTTCTAAAGCCATTTTGCGAAACAGTACGCGTGAAATTCCAAACTGACGCATATAACCTCTCGGACGACCTGTTATCATACAACGGTTATGTAAGNNGTAATCATACATCGGTTATGTAAACGAACAGGTGATGAATTACGAGGCAATAATGCCAATGCCTGATAATCGCCAGCTTCTTTCAATGCTGCACGTTTAGCTGCATATTTCTCAACTAACTGTTCTCTTTTTCTGCTTCTTGCTTTTATTGATTCTTTTGCCATTTTTTCGAATTATTTTTTAGTTAGAACCGGTTCTGAATGGTAGTCCGAATTCTTTAAGTAACTGCATTGCTTCATTATCTGTTTTAGCTGTAGTTACAAATGTGATATCCATTCCACGAATCTTACTTACTTTGTCAATGTTGATTTCAGGGAAAATGATATGCTCGGTAATGCCAAGTGTATAATTTCCTTTACCATCAAAACCTTTGTTGTTGATTCCTCTGAAGTCACGGATACGTGGCAGCGATACAGAAACCAAACGATCAAGGAATTCATACATCTGCTCATCACGCAAAGTCACTCTCACTCCAATAGGAACACCTTTTCTTACTTTAAAGTTAGAAATGTCTTTCTTAGCATAAGTTGCAACGGCTTTCTGTCCTGCTATAGCTGTCATTTCTGCTACACAAGCATCAACAATTTTCTTATCGCTAACAGCATCGCCAATACCCTGACTAAGGCATATTTTTGATAACTTAGGCACTTGCATGATACTCTTATACTGAAAATGATTTTTCAGTGCTGGGATGATTTCCTTTTTATACTTGCCTTTTAGGCGCGGTGTGTAACTCATTATTTTATTACCTCCCCTGATTTTTTTGCGTAACGAACTAATTTACCTTCATCTGTTTTACGACCTACACGTGTTGGCTTTCCTGATTTAGGATCTATAAGCATGAGGTTTGAAACATTAACCGGAGCTTCTTTTTTTACGATGCCACCTTGCGTATTTTGTGCATTTGGGCGTGTATGTTTAGAAACGATATTTACATTCTCTACACTTGCCCTGTTGGTTTCAGGGAAAACCTCAAGTACACGGCCTTGCTTTCCTTTTGACTCACCGGCAATAACCTTAACAATATCGCCTTTTTTTATCTTTAGTTTTGACATGATTCTGATTTTAAAAATTAAATTACTTCAGGTGCCAATGAAACGATTTTCATAAACTGTTTTTCGCGCAGTTCACGGGCTACAGGTCCGAAAATACGTGTACCTCTGAGTTCATCTGCCTGATTGAGTAACACTACTGCATTATCATCGAAACGGATATAAGATCCGTCATTTCGTCTTACTTCCTTGCTTACTCTTACAACCACAGCTTTGCTTACAGCACCTTTTTTAATATTTCCTGCAGGTAAAGCATTCTTTACGGTTACTACAATTTTATCTCCCAATGAAGCATATCTTTTGCGTGTACCGCCCAACACGCGGATACACAAAACTTCTTTTGCTCCGCTGTTATCTGCTACTGTTAATCTTGATTCTGACTGTATCATCTTTTATTTCTTTTCAATATTCTGCCTTTTAGTATTGGCGAGAAATTTTAATTATTTTGCTTTTTCAAGAATTTCAACTAATCTCCAACGTTTTGTTTTGCTGATGGGTCTGGTTTCCATAATCAAAACACGGTCGCCACTACCACAGGCATTAGCTTCATCATGTACATGAAACTTTTTAGTCTTATTGATAAACTTTCCGTACATCGGATGTTTAAACTTCTTTTCTTCAGCCACAACAACAGTCTTTTGCATTTTAATGCTGGTAACCACACCTATTTTTGTTTTGCGTAATGCTCTTTCAGTACTCATTGAATAATTTATTTTGATGTTTGTGACATTCTTTTGTTTAACTCTGTTTTCAGCCTTGCAATAAGTTTGCGAGTGCTGCGGATTTTCATCGGATTATCCATTGGAGAAACGGCATGCTGCATTTTATGTTTCTGTAAATTATCCGCTTCTTCCTTAATGCGAGCTTTTACTTCTTCTGTTGTTAAATCTCTAACTATTGACTGTTTCATCGTTTTTCAAATTTTAATATTAAGCAGCTGAATAATCTCTGCGAATAACAAACTTGGTTATAACCGGTAATTTTTGTGCTGCCAAACGCATTGCTTCTTTTGCTGTTTCTACAGACACACCATCTGCTTCAAAAAGCATGGTTCCAGGTTTTACTTGGGCTATCCAATATTCCGGTGCTCCTTTACCTTTACCCATACGAACCTCAGCAGGCTTACGTGTAACAGGCTTGTCCGGGAAAATACGTATCCAGGTTTGTCCTTCACGCTTCATAAAACGGGTAAGGGCAACACGGGCTGCTTCTATCTGACGTGAAGTAAGTTGTGCATTTTCCAGTGATTTAATTCCAAATGATCCGAAGGCAATCTGCGATCCGCGGGTAGCATTACCACGGTTGCGCATCTTTTGCTGCTTTCTGAATTTTGTCTTTTTCGGTTGTAACATTGCTAATTAACCTTAATTCTTTTTTTAATAATTATTTCTTCTCTCCTCTTGGACGTCCGCCTCTTCTGCCGCCACGTTCATTACCGCCACGTTCTCTTTCCTGTCTTCTTTCGCCACCTGCATTTTGTTTAGGTGTTGAGTTCATTCCAACATTAGGCGAAAGGTCTCTTTTACCAAAAACTTCACCTTTACAAATCCAAACTTTTACCCCTATTTTTCCATAAGATGTCTGTGCATCTGCAATGGCAAAATCAATATCAGCACGGAATGTGTGTAATGGAATACGTCCATCTTTGTACTGTTCTGTACGAGCCATCTCAGCACCACCGATACGGCCTGCACACATAATCTTAATACCTTCTGCACCCATACGCATGCTTGAAGCGATAGCCATTTTAATAGCTCTTCTGTATGAAATACGGGCTTCTATCTGTTTGGCAACGCCATCTGCAACTAACTGTGCATCAAGTTCAGGACGCTTGATTTCGAAAATATTTATCTGTACTTCTTTCTTGGTAATCTTCTTAATTTCTTCTTTAAGCTTATCTACCTCTGATCCACCTTTACCGATAACGATACCCGGACGTGCAGTATGAATAGTTGCAGTAATAAGTTTTAGTGTGCGCTCAATAATAATACGGGCAACTCCACCTTTTGCCAAACGTGCATGCAGATAGTTACGGATTTTTTCGTCCTCAACTAAACGGTCAGAGTAGTTCTTTCCACCATACCAGTTTGAGTCCCATCCACGGATGATTCCCAGTCTATTTCCTATCGGGTGTGCTTTTTGTCCCATTTATGCTTCTGTATTTTCAGTTACTTGTTGTGTATTTTCTACTTTTTTATTGACAGTGTCAACGAATAAGGTAACGTGGTTTGAACGCTTACGAATTCTGTAACCTCTACCTTGTGGTGCAGGTCGCAATCTTTTAAGCTGACGAGCGCTGTCCACATAAACTTTTGATACAACTAATGGCTGATCTTCGATGCGAACACCTTCGTTTTTTGCCTGCCAGTTATTGATTGCTGATAACAACAATTTATACATGTTGCCGGCAGCTTCTTTCTTACTGAATTTAAGCAATCCCAAAGCAAGATCAACTTTCTTACCTCTGATCATGTCAGCTACCAGTCTCATTTTTCTAGGAGAGGTAGGACAATTATTCAACCTGGCAATGTAGGTTGTTTTCATTTCTTCTTTGCGGGCATCTGCCGCTATTTTCTTTCTTGCTCCCATTATTTCTTATCTTTATTACCTGCATGGCCTCTGAAAGTACGGGTTGGTGCAAATTCGCCTAATTTGTGTCCAACCATATTTTCTGTTACATATACAGGGATAAACTTATTACCATTGTGAACTGCAAATGTATGTCCAACAAAATCGGGTGATATCAAAGAGCGTCTGCTCCATGTTTTGATTACCGTCTTCTTTTTACCCTCACTCATTGACGCAACTTTTCCTTCCAGTTTAGGATCAATGAAGGGGCCTTTTTTTAGTGAACGACTCATTTATATTTTATTATTAGCTTGAAGCGTATTATTTAATTATGGAGAATTATTTCTTTCTTCTTTCTATGATATGTTTATTGCTTTGATTTTTCAGCTTACGGGTTTTCTTTCCTTTAGCTAACAAACCTTTGCGTGAACGTGGATGACCTCCTGAAGCACGACCTTCGCCACCACCCATTGGGTGATCAACAGGGTTCATTGCTACACCACGCACTCTTGGTCTTCTGCCTTTCCAGCGGTTGCGGCCTGCCTTTCCTGCACTTTCTTTATTATGGTCTGAATTTGAAACAGAACCAATAGTTGCAACACAGGTTGAAAGCACCATTCTTGTTTCACCGGAAGGCATCTTCAGGATTGCATACTTTCCATCACGAGCTGTTAACTGTGCATAAGATCCGGCACTTCTTGCCATTTTTCCTCCCTGACCCGGACGCAATTCTATATTATGAACTATTGTGCCTAATGGCATGTCTTTCAACATCATAGCATTACCTACTTCAGGTGTTGCTTTATCTCCTGAAAGAATAGCCTGACCAACGGTCAATCCTGCAGGAGCAAGAATATATCTTTTTTCACCATCAGCATAATGAACTAATGCAATACGTGCAGTGCGGTTAGGATCGTACTCAATAGTTGCTACTTTACCGGGAACACCGTCTTTATTACGCTTGAAGTCAATTATTCTATATAACTTACGGTGACCTCCTCCAATATAGCGCATGGTCATTTTACCTGAATTATTTCTTCCACCTTTGCGATTGATACGCTCTGTCAAAGCTTTTTCAGGTTCGTTAGTTGTTATATTAGAATAATCTGGCGCAATTAAAAAGCGCTGACCTGGAGTAATCGGATTAAATTTCTTGATTGCCATTTTTCAATTTTTATATGCTTGCGTAAAAATCAATTGTTTCGCCCTTAGCTACAGTTACGTAAGCTTTCTTTTGCCCACCTTTTTTACCTTGCAGAATACCTGCTTTGGTGAAACGTGTTTTTGATTTTACAGCATTATTAACTGTATTTACACTCACAACATTGACATTATAAAGCTTCTCGATAGCAGCTTTGATTTCAATTTTGTTTGCGTTTTTATCTACGATAAACGCATATTGCCCGAGTTTCTCGGACTTCTGCGTCATTTTTTCAGTAATAACTGGCTTCTTTAAGATGCTCATTTGTTTAATATTTTTTCAATTACCGGCAAAGCGCCTTCTTCCAACACCAAATTTTGCGCATTTAGAATATCGTAAGTGTTTATTTCTGAAGCACTTAATACTTTGCTGCGTTGCAAATTTCGGGAGGACAAAAATAAATTTTTATTGGTATCTCCGGTAACCACTAAAACTTTTTTATTAGCAAGTTCCAATTGCTTCAAAATGTTTACCACTTCACTGGTTTTTGGAGCTTCCATTGTCACATTCTCAACGATGGTAATATTGTTGTCTTTTGCCTTATAGCTAAGAGCAGATATACGAGCAAGTCGTTTAACTTTCTTATTCAGCTTGAATGAGTAATCGCGTGGCTGAGGACCGAAAACACGACCTCCACCAACGAAAAGTGGCGATTTCATACTTCCAGCACGTGCACCACCGGTTCCTTTCTGACGTTTCAACTTCTTAGTTGTTCCTGAAACTTCGTTTCGTTGCTTTGACTTATGTGTACCCTGACGTGCGTTAGCCATAATGCTTTTTACATCAAGCCATATTGCATGGTCATTTGGTGTGGCAGCAAAGATTTCGCTGTTAAGCGTTACTTTTCTTCCAGTAGCCTGACCGTTTCTTTGTTTAATTTCTAATTCCATTTCGCTTAAAATTCTACTTTAATATATGAACCTTTAGCACCTGGTACAGCGCCTTTTATGATTAAGATGTTGTGCTCAGGCATAACTTTTAAGATTTGCAGATTCTGAATCTTTACCTGCTCATCGCCCATGTGACCTGTCAATCTTTTTCCCGGAAGTACTCGTGATGGAAAAGATGATGCACCCATAGAACCGGGGGCTCTCAATCTGTTGTGCTGACCGTGAGTTGCACCTCCAACACCGGCAAAGTTGTGTCGCTTAATAACACCCTGAAAGCCTTTACCCTTTGAGGTTCCAACAACATCACAAAATTCGCCTTCGGGACAGATATCAACTTTGATAACATCGCCAAGTTTTACCTCAGTAGTAAAGCCTTTAAACTCTACTACCTTACGCTTAAATGAGCTGTTTGATTTTTTAAAATGGCCTTGCAACGCTTTTGTTGTATGCTTTTCTTTTTTGTCATCAAAAGCTAACTGAACGGCATCATAGCCATCGGTTGCTACTGATTTAACCTGGGTTACAACACATGGTCCTGCTTCAATTACTGTGCAAGCAATGTTTTTACCCTCAGCATTAAACATGCTGGTCATTCCTATTTTCTTTCCTATTATTCCGGACATTGTTCTTTACTTTAAGGGTTTAACTACACTTTTATTTCAACCTCAACACCACTTGGTAACTCCAGTTTCATGAGCGCGTCAACAGTTTTGGAGGTTGAGCTATATATATCCAACAAACGTTTATAAGAGCATAACTGAAACTGTTCTCTTGCCTTTTTATTTACGTGTGGCGAGCGAAGTACTGTATATATCTTCTTCTCAGTTGGAAGAGGAATGGGTCCGCTGATCACTGCTCCCGTAGTCTTAACGGTTTTTACGATTTTCTCTGCTGACTTGTCAACGAGGTTGTAATCGTAAGATTTGAGCTTTATTCGGATTCGCTGATTCATTTATTTATTATTTAATTTCTTTTTAAAATCTACAATTAAGCTTTTTCTAATTTACCTTTTACTTTGGCAATTACTTCTTCGGCAATAGCGCGAGGACACTCTGTATAGTGCGAGAACTCCATGCTTGACGAGGCCCGACCTGAAGTAATGGTACGCAGTGTTGTTACGTATCCAAACATTTCAGAGAGTGGAACTTTTGCTTTTATTACCTGTGCTCCTGCACGTGTGTCCATTCCTTCCATCTGTCCACGTCTTCTATTTAGATCACCCATAACATCACCCATATATTCATCAGGAGTAACAACTTCTACCTTCATGATTGGCTCAAGCAATATTGGTTTTGCTTTTGCACAAGCTTCTTTATAAGCAAGTTTGGCAGCAATTTCAAACGACAAGGCATCAGAGTCAACTGCGTGGAATGAACCATCAGTCAGAACTACTTTAAGGCTGCTTAATGGATAACCGGCAAGTACACCATTGACCATTGCTGCTTTAAATCCTTTTTCGATTGAAGGAATAAATTCTTTTGGTATATTACCTCCTGTAATCTGATTTACAAATTGCAGATTTGACTTATTTGCAACCGGATCAAAATCTTCGTCAACGGGGCTAAGTGTAAATTGTATATCGGCAAACTTACCACGACCACCGGTTTGTTTCTTGTAAACCTCGCGATGTGATACACTACCTGTTATTGCTTCTTTATAAGAAACCTCAGGTGCACCCTGATTACATTCTACTTTAAATTCTCTCTTCAGACGGTCAACAATAATTTCAAGGTGAAGTTCACCCATTCCGCTAATGATTGTCTGTCCTGTTTCTTCGTCAGTTTTTACACGGAAAGTAGGATCTTCTTCAGCTAATTTATTCAATGCAGTTCCCAACTTTTCTGTGTCAACCTGAGTTTTTGGCTCAATAGCCAAACCGATAACTGCTTCAGGAAATTGCATTGCTTCAAGTACTATAGGTGCATTTTCTGCACAGAGAGTATCACCGGTCTTGATATCTTTAAATCCTACAGCAGCACCAATATCACCGGCCTCGATAAAAGGAATCTGGTTTTGCTTATTGGCATGCATCTGGAAGATACGAGAAATACGCTCTTTATTACCTGAACGAGAGTTTAGCACATAAGAACCTGACTCCAAACGTCCGGAATAAGCACGGAAATAAGCTAAGCGACCTACGAAAGGATCTGTTGCAATCTTAAATGCCAAGGCTGTAAATGGCTCTTTTACATCAGGCTTACGGCTTACAGGCTCACCATTGTCAGGGTTTGTTCCTGTAATATTATCTTTATCAATTGGACTTGGCAATAGTTCCATTACCAGGTCAAGCATTGTTTGAACACCTTTATTCTTAAATGATGATCCACAAACCATAGGAACCACTTTTCCTGCAATACATGATTTTCTTAATGCATCCAGAATTTCGCGTTCTGTAATGCTATTTGGGTCATCGAAATACTTCTCCATCAATTTATCGTCAAATTCAGCGATAGATTCCAGAAGTTTCTCTCTTAAGCTTTTTGCTTCTTCTAATATTTCTGCAGGAATAGGCACTTCTGTAAATGTCATTCCCTGATCGTGTTCATTCCAAACGATACCTTTAAAGTTAATTAAATCAACTACACCTTTAAAGTTCTCTTCTGCTCCAATAGGTAATTGTAATGGCACTGCATTACCGCCAAGCATTTCACGAACCTGCTTAACCACATTTAAAAAGTCGGCACCGGCACGGTCCATTTTGTTCACAAAACAAAGTCTTGTGACGTTATAGTTATTCGCTAAGCGCCAGTTGGTTTCTGATTGAGGTTCAACACCATCAACAGCAGAAAACAAGAATACCAAACCATCCAGAATACGTAGTGAACGGTTTACCTCAACGGTAAAGTCAACGTGTCCGGGAGTATCAATAATGTTTACTTTATATTTATTGTTGCGGTAATTCCAAAAGCAAGTAGTTGCAGCTGATGTAATGGTAATACCACGCTCCTGCTCCTGAACCATCCAGTCCATTGTTGCAGCACCATCGTGAACCTCGCCTAACTTATGGTTTACACCTGTATAGTAAAGGATACGCTCTGTTGTAGTAGTCTTACCTGCATCAATGTGTGCAGCAATACCAATATTTCTAGTAAATCTTAAATCGTTTGCCATTTGAATAGTGTCTCTCTGCTTTTATACTTTAAAATGTGAGAATGCCTTGTTAGCTTCAGCCATACGGTGTGTATCATCTTTCTTCTTTACTGCTGCGCCTTCGCCTTTAGCTGCTGCTATTATTTCTCCGGCCAAGCGGTCAGCCATAGACTTCTCATTACGTGAGCGTGCATATCCTACCAACCACTTAATGCCCAATGCCGTTCTGCGTGTAGGACGAACTTCTGATGGTATCTGAAATGTAGCTCCACCAACTCTGCGGCTGCGAACCTCTACCAATGGCATAACATTATTTAATGCTTTTCTCCATTGCTCCAAACCGTCCTCCTGTGTTTTTTCAGTAACCTTTTCTAAAGCATCGTAAAAAATCTGATAGGCAGTTCCTTTTTTACCGGACTCCATCATACCATTTACGAAACGTGTTACCTGTTGATCATTATATCTTGGATCAGGCAATAAAATCCTTTTCTTGGGTTTCGACTTTCTCATCTATGAAATTTTAAACTGAAACTTTTCTGATTATTTTTTAGCTGCAGGGGCACCGGCTTTAGGCTTCTTGGTTCCGTATTTACTTCTGCGCTGATTACGTCCTTCTACACCTGAGGTATCTAATGCACCACGCACAATATGGTATCTAACTCCGGGAAGGTCTTTTACCCTGCCGCCACGGATTAATACAATAGAGTGCTCCTGGAGATTGTGACCTTCTCCGGGAATATATGCTGTAACTTCAAATTTGTTGGTTAAACGTACACGGGCCACCTTGCGTAATGCAGAATTTGGCTTCTTTGGTGTTGTTGTGTAAACACGTGTACAAACCCCTCTTCTCTGGGGGCAGGATGTTAAGGCCGGGGACTTGCTTTTGTCCTCAATTTTAGAGCGGCCTATGCGTATTAATTGTTGTATTGTAGGCATCTTAATTATCCAATATGTTAATCCCAACTTTTTTGGGACTGCAAATGTAGAGATTCTTTTTAGAATTACAACTAATTGAAAAAGATTTTTTTAAGAATTTCTTCAAATGGCTATCGTGTTGGTAATCAATTATATTTGTGAAATAATCGAAATTGACTTTTTCATATCCTGACAAATTACCACTACTTTCAGGCTAAAAATATTCTTCATTTTGTTAAAACAGTCATCAAAACTATTGTCAATTAAACATACGAGCATTACGACAAAACCATGAAGAAGTCATTCACTATAAAATCGGGGTTAACTGCTATTCGACATGGCTTTAGTAAAACATAGTTTTAAAAGGCAAGCATGTATTTTCTATTTATAAAACAACCATGTGGCTTATTGATTTGGTTTTAGTAAATAGTTTGAGCCTTTTGGACTGAAACCAGATTGAAAGTATCACCGGTCTTTTAGCCATGAAACAGCTTTGGCAAAGCAAGTAACAACATCGGATTCAATGAAAGTATCACCGACCTTTTGGCCTTGAAACAGCTATCAGGTGATAAAAACCTGCTTACTAACATGACATATACCCCTAAGGTAAAAAAACTAAGTAAAATACAAAGCCCGCTAGACAAAACAGGATTTGAAAAAAAAATTTGTACAATTGCCACATACAGCTATATTTGTGCAGTATTCAGCATGTTTTAGCTGAAAATATGCTGATATTTATAGGTTAGTGGTCATGCTATGGAGACTGCGTACACATTAAGTTTACTTCTCGACCTTTTGATTGCCGATTTGAAATTGCTTAGGGTCAATTATTGGTAGGACTGCCCCATGTAAGAAAGTTCCTTTGAAAGTGGAGAACATTACACCTCTTGTAGTTGAAATCGAAATAATGTTGAGCGTTTCAATCAACTGTTGAGGAATATCAAGTTTTCCGTTATCTTCAATTTTTATTACTTCATCAAAATTGACAATCTCAAAAATGCAACTTACTGACAATGCACCCAAGACAATTGAGTGATCATCGTTCATTATTTCAACATGGACTATAACAAATACAAGTTTGTTAGGGGCATCTGCTTTGCTTTCAATACTAATATTGAAATTGAAAGTTGTAATGGCTGTGTTTGGGGCTGCCGGTAACTGCAACGACCCATTTAACAGCTCAATTGCCCTAATCTGCATTTCGACATTGAAGTCTTTATTTTCGATTTTAGCCATTTTATGCTTGATAGTATTTTGTGAATTGTGAGTTATTTCCTTGACTTGCTAAAAGGCAATATTCATAAACATCAATGCCTTGAGACATTGGTGTTGTCATAACAATAGTTGGTTGCGTTACGACAGTTTTGACAACAATTTCCTTACGATAAATAACCTGCACCTGCTTTTTTCCAAACAATGCAGTTAGGTCAACACCAAGAGCAAAAGCAATTTCAGTTAACACATCAGTTGTGAAATTTTGAGTGCCGCTAAACCACTTAGTTATTTCAGATGGATTTTTTACGACTTTTTCTGCAAACTGAGACTTGTTCCAACCTTTTGCTCTCATGAAATCTTCAATACGAGCCGCAAGTTGCATTTTCACTTTTGTCTGCTCCATTTCCAATGGAGTAACTTCGTCTAATAGTTTTTGCAGTTTTGAACTATTATACTTTCTTGCTTTAGTTGTCTTATTCATTGTCGTAATTTTTTAAATTTCCTTGTAACTCCGTTCTGTCTTTTGACCAATACAAATCACCATCATCCATTCTTTGTAAAATATCTTTTGCGTATTCAATCATTTGATTTGCCTCTTTTGATAATTTTTCATCATCCTGCCATGCTCTGACACCTTCTGCCTTTTCTCCACCGCCACCGAGAATAACTGCCACCATTCCAAACCGAATACAATACACTCTCAAATTCTTTTCCGGGACATCAAACAATGCACAAACAAAGTCTCCGTATTTCCCTTCATGTTGCTTAAAGAACGAACTTCTTGCACCTGTTGTATGACCAATTTGATAAATTGTCTTTTACTTCATTTTTAAACTCGACCTTATACTCATCCACGAACTTCTCGAACAAGGTTTCATCCTCACCCATAGGAATAAGTGAGTAAACCTTTGCTTCGCTCCCGCTGTATGGCTGTAGTTCGACAATTTCGTAGTTCACTTGGCGTAGAGGAGGTTTTAATAATAACGCATATTTTAAAAATATGTTTCACCTATAAGTGAAATTAGACTGCAAATGTATGAACATATTTTTGTCAATAGCAAGTAATTCTACAAATAATTTCACTTTTAAGTAAAATTCCATATTTATGCTGACAAGTTAGAGTAACTCAATGACAAAAGAAGCACGAACGCACAATAGAGTAACCTGCCCCGCCAGCGGGTGCTGCCGGAGTGCTACCGGTAGCTATCGGCATCTCACACCACTAATCGTAAGGGTCGCATACTTAGCGGCTGGCACCTCATATTTGTGGCATTTTTAGTTGCTGTTTTTCTCCTGAAACCTTTTGAAATTAATTTATATTTGTAAATGCTTTTGAANNTGATTTAAGGCTAAAAAATATGTACAACACAATTGAAATAGACAGAGATAACCTGACAATTATGGGAATAAAATTCTCAGACATAAAAACTCTTGAAAGCACTGCAAACGCTTTGGGCAGTAATATGTTTGANNTCCTACAAATACATAGACCCTGAATTCAGCTACACAGACCCTAAGACAGGACTTTTAAAGAATTTACAAGATATTACCGACCCTGACATATTACTCTTTGTTGAGAGTGGTGTGGTAACAAAACGACTTTAAGAACTTTATGAAAAACCAATAAAAATAAAGAGTATTGACAGCCTTTTTGAAATTCATAGACACTTGTTTCAAGATATTTACGCTTGGGCAGGTAAGAAACGAATTGTTGAAATAAGCAAAGATGGGAAACAATTTTTCCCGACTTCACAATTTGACAATGCTTTCAGACACATTGACCAATTGATTGCCGATTTCAAGAAAATTCCGGGAGAGAATAAAAATCAGTTAGCCGATAAATTAGCAGAAATTTTAGATAACTTAAACTACTTACATCCATTTAGAGAAGGAAACGGACGAACGCAAAGAGAATTTTTAAGACTGTTGGCATTGGAAAAAGGCTTAACACTAAATCTCAACCCACCAGATAACAAAAGTGTTTACGAACGATATATGAAAGGAACAATTGAAAGTGAGGTAAAAACTTTGGCAGAATTAATTTTTGAATTGATTGATGAGAATGAAAAATAGAAGAACGGTGCATAATCGAATAGGCAGCTCCACCAGAAACTGACGGAGATCTGCCGATAGCTATCGGCATCTCACACCACTAA
>DKKR01000030.1:30048-92480 GCA_002455375.1 Bacteroidetes bacterium UBA6661 | reverse complement strand
ATCTGTCCATAAAGTTTTTTCATTGCAGGAAGTTCAACTATGTCGTCTTTAATTCCGATAAAAAACATCACAATCAAAGCCGCAATGATGTACTGTGTGTCCTGAAGATTAAACCCTGCTGACCAAAATGTAAATGCAAAAACAACACCGGCAAAAATGGCTAAGCCACCCAATGTTGGTACACTAGCTTTATGTGCCTTGCGTCCTCCAGGCTCATCAAAAAGGTTTTTTATGACGGCAACCTTAATAATTGATGGTATGGCAAGAAAAGTAATAATAAAAGCGGTAATACAACTAAAAGCAATATTAATCATGGTGCGTAATCTGTTTGGCTCAAATGTATCTTTGTTAAATCAGCACAAAGGTATTATTTTGCCAACACGTGTTTTTTTCAGGTAAAACAACTTTAAATATAGGCGTAATTAAAAATCATGATAGCGGTTAAAAAGTGCTGTCCTTATGCCTGCATAAACCCAGTTTGTAGTGGCTGCTTCTTTAGCCATTGTCATTCTCCTAAAGCTATAACCAATTTCAAAACATAAATTTGTTCGTGGATTAATCAAATACCCTGCTCTGATGTCGCTATAAATCAGGTTGTGACGTTGCCCCTGAAGCATTCTGTTGCCATAGGCAAAAGTGTAGGTTTCATAGCTCTTGAAAATGTCATTACCCAAATTTGCATTACCTGTATCGCTTGCTGTTTCAGCATAGTTAAACTGAAAGCGGAAAATAAAATTTTTATACTTGTAGTTGATCAAGGATACCGACTCAATAAAGTTTGATCCTAAGGGATGTGCCAGCGACTGATTGAAATGTGCATAGTTTGTAAAGGTTGTTCGGTGCGAATAGGTAAAAGGTCTTACATAGTTAAACTCTGTCAGCACATCAAGATTTTTAATTGGCAAATCGTAACTCTTTAATCCTAACTGAAATGCTTGTTTGTTAGCAAACCAGCCATTACCATCTCTTATTTCTGAAAGTTTAAATTCATCCAACATCAACTGTCCATAAAATACCAATTTCGAAAACAGTTTCACTTTCAGGTTAAAACCCAGCATCATATTATCTGGCGAACCTATTGAAAATTCAACAGGTCGGATAAATACAAAAGGATTCATATAGTTAATATCAAAACCTTGCCCGCGTGCCGAGTCTCCCGACCAGACAACACTTTCTAAAATTCCGAAAGATGCATGTTTGCCGATGTTAAGGTCTAGATAATGGAATGATGCATATTTCTTTTTGAAAGCAATATCGTTAGGTGCGGGAAACTGCATGTCGGTGAGTACTGTAAACAGATTTACATACTTAACCTTCCATGCCGTAGTTGAAATTTTAAGAAATGGATAGCTGTTGGCATTGTCAGACAAAAGCAAAGAGCGATAACCATCACCAATAAAATTTTTATCGTGACCAAATTGTACATTAAAATGTCTGTTGATGGTGTATGATATGGTTCCTGTAACATTGGAATAATCATAACTGCCATACTGTTTTTTTATGCGCCCCTCACCGGGAATGATACTGTAGTGTGTAACAAACGTATCAATGTAAGCAGGAAACCTTGCCTGATTTTCGAAAAATGTTGTAGAGAAAGAAAATCTTTTCCCTGCCGTTCCGCCAAGCCAAAATCCTCTTGAATTGGTGAACAATGTTTCTGTTTCGGGAAGGTCTTTACCTATTCTGCCTTCAAAAATAAAATCGGCATGAATCAGAAAATCATCATCCTTGATTTGTACTAAATGTTCTTTAAAAATTTTTCGACCGACCAAGGTTTTTGAAAAACGAGTTATCGGAAAATTAGCCGTGTCAATAGAATCAATGTTTGCAACAGCAATAATTTCATCATTACGATAAGGCCTGATGGATGTATGTAGTTTATTGCTCTTTGTAGTCTGAAGAAAGGGTTCATAACGCAGGTTCCATTCTCTGTTTAGCGGAATAAAATAATCCTGTGCACAAACACCTGACCCTATTAAAATTAACATTGTCGCAAATAATGCAAACCGAAAAATATTCATAGCTCCTTGTTTAATCTACTTCTGTAACACCTCCTGAAATTACAAACTTCATCATCTCTGTGCCTGATGCATCTATCTTCTCAACATTCTCTGCAGGCACTATCACCAGCTGACCGTTAAAGCCATAGGAGAAAGGAAGATAAACTGCCATTTTATTACTGCTGATGCCAAGCACCGATAAATCTTTTTGTGTGATGAAACCAATGCGCTGTACTCCCGACACCTTATCAACCGTAACCAATACAGGCTGGTTAAATCGTTTTTTCTCTCCCACAAAGGCTTCTATCAGATCTTTTACTGAAGTGTAAATAATTTTTAACAACGGTGTTCGCTCCAGCATACGTTCAAGTAAAACAAAAAACGGATTGGCAACAAAAAATTTAGCTAAATATCCAAAGGCTGTTACTGCAACAACTATGGTGAGAATACCAAGTCCGGGAATGCTCACTTCGCCAATGCCGGGCAGCTTAACCGGAATCTGAAACGGTAACAGGTTGTCAATCCATGTTATGATTTTATAGATTACAAAAATGGTAACTGCAATAGGTACAACAACCAACAATCCCTGAAAGAAATAATTAAGCAGTTTTTTCATCTCAACACATTTTATTTTTTAGTCAACTGAAACAATAGTGGTTTAGAAGGGCTTGCATCATTCTCCAATGCAGTAATCTGAATATTGAGCAAATATAGTCCATCGGCAATATGGTCGGGCACAAAAATCATTTCTGAAATAGTACAACCATAACGAACATTTTTTGACGTATTCCAGAATGCATTGTGGGCTAGTAGTTTCCCTCCATCCTGCTCACGGTC
This sequence comes from Bacteroidetes bacterium UBA6661, assembly GCA_002455375.1. Taxonomy (GTDB): domain Bacteria; phylum Bacteroidota; class Bacteroidia; order AKYH767-A; family OLB10; genus OLB10. The sequence goes on along the minus strand of DKKR01000030.1, from coordinate 89,643 downwards.
AACCGAAGGAAGGTCAAGTAACAGATGTTTGATATTTTGTTCTGCCATCCACGCTGCTGCTTCATGATGTAGATAAGGCGGATTGGTATTTGAATAATGTCTGCATTGTTTGCTGTTGTCATTAGGTAGGGTACGGATGACTAATGCTTCTGCACCACAGTTTTCCCATGCCTGCACTATATCTTCCTTGGTGATAATCCTATCGCCATCGGCAATCTTAGGTAGTACCGTAATCAGTTTTGCTGAAAAGAAAAACTGTTTCAATACTTTATTTAATGAAACCCACTCTTTGGTGATATGTCCTACACACTCTGTATGCGTGCCATGAGCATGCGGATTAAAAAACACATTTCTGAAATTTACTGCTGCACCCTGTGCTACTTCTCCTACCCAACTATCCATGCGCACAGGAACAATTTCCGGTGGAGGAGCATACCATGCATTAACATTATCATTGCCGGAGTGCAATGGAATAGAAATATCTATTGGCTCATTGAGCTTTGCTGAATACTCTTGGTTTCCTATTTTTAAATGTACAATCATTTCTTTTAGCTAATTTCTGTTGCAAACAATCTACTGATTATCTGATCGGCTTTGTACCAATGTTGCAAGGGGATAAATATACGAGAAGCGTCACGTACTAAAAATTTCTGACCTGTCAACTCATTCATTTCCGCCAGTAAATTCACCTTATGATTTTCAGGCAACAATTTATGCCACTGTTTTTCGTCAATTCCTTTGTCGGTTCTCAGGCGTGTCATTACATATTCATTATAACTGTCAACTTCTGTCAGCATTTCGCTTTCAAAAGGAAGTTTTCCCTCATGCAATGATTTAATATAAGCTGTGTTATTTCTGATATTCCATTGGCGCGTTTTTCCGTTAAAACTATGTGCCGATGGGCCAAGACCTAAATATATTTCTGCCTTCCAGTAACTGCTGTTGTGCACGGCAACGTGTCCATCACTTGCGTAGTTCGATATTTCGTAGTGATGATATCCTGCCTCGCTCAACAACTGATGTGCCAGCATAAATTGCGCTTCTGATTGAACATCGTTTAGCTCCTTAATTTTCTTCTTCGCAACCTGATGATGATAAACCGTCCTTTCTTCCAGTGTTAAACTATAGGCAGAAACATGATGCGGTTTTAAACCAATCATCTTCTGTAGCTGCTTTTGCCATTCATCATTTGACATTTCAGGCAAGGCAAAAATCAAATCGGCACTTACATTAAATCCAATTTGCAGAGCAGACTCAATAGCTACAACTGACTGCTGTGTAGTATGACTTCTGTTCATCCATTGCAGACGCTGCTCTTCGAACGACTGTACACCAATACTCAATCTGTTCACTGCTGTTGTCTGCAACTCTTTCAAATATGAAGTTGTCAGATTATCAGGATTAGCCTCTAAAGTAATTTCTTTAACATCAAGTTTAAATACACTGCTTAATTTTTCAATGATGGTGTTTATCTCTGCTGCTGTGAGCAGCGATGGTGTACCTCCACCGAAATATATTGTTGTAACAGGTTCATTAATATAGTGTGTCTGCAGTTCTATCTCATGCAACAAGGCTTCAACAAATGCGTTCTTGTTTTGTAGCTGAGTCGAAAAATGAAAGTCGCAGTAAGTACAAGCCTTCCTGCAAAACGGAATATGGATATAAACACCTGCCATTTGAAAAGTATGGCAAAAGTAGCATAAACATACACCCTTATTCTTCAATATTTGTATAAAGAAAAAATCGGACTCATGAAAATGAAAAAGACTATTGGAACACTGCTGTTAATGACACTAACAACCTGTCTGCTGGCGGGTGATAAAGTTATTTATTCGGTAAACTTTAAAAAGAGTGAAACCTTTAAAGTTTCCGGTGGTGTTTTTAACTCTGAATATTGGGAAGTGCGCAACGACTCTGCCATTTTCACTTCAAACAACAGATTGTGTAATGAAAAAGGAAACTATCGCTATCAGGTAGAAGTAACTTTAACTGCAGATGGTAAGCTCAATTCCGATGACCAGTGCATTATTTATATTATGCAAAATGAGGCTATTGCAAAATCGTTTGTTGTTAAAGGCAGCGATATGACAGAAAGCAAAAAATTTAAATACGAAGTTGAAGGTGAAAAATCACCCGTACTGAAAGTAAATATTGTTCTAAAATCGTTGGGGGTTGACCGTGCATGGAGGTTGACAGAGGGTGCCGTTGCTATTACTGCAATATCAAAAGATGATGACCCTGAACTAAAAGTTATTCAACATGCAAACACATCGAGTGTGGTGTGGAAATGCAAAACTAATGATAGCAATAACTATTTTATTGTAGAGCGCTCTGCTAACGGAACCGACTTTAGTGAAGCCGGATTGGTAAAAGCCAACCGTAACAATCAGATAAACTACTATTCTTTTGTTGACAGAACTGATGCAGGTACAACAAACTACTACCGCATAAAACTAAAATCTTTTGATGGTGACGAAACGCAATATGGCGAAATAGTAAAAGCCGGAAAAGAAGATGTTGCGAATAGTAAGTAGTGGGATTGCTTATAAAAAACCATTGCTTAAAAATTTCTTGGACTAATATTTTTAATCTTAAAAATTGAAGTAATCCGGTATTAATAAAGTGTTGTCTTTAATCATAAAAATTGTTTGAATACATTCCTTTTTCAAAATAAATATATGGCTAATTAATTTTCATTTTTTTTCCTGCACTTTCCCCGGCTGTTCAATATAAAAGTCAATAAAATAATGCTTGTGAAAATTAATCTGCTTTTGGATATAAATTTTACAGATTTAACTTATATGTTATCAATTTTTAAACTTCCTCACAGTTAAAGATTGTAGGATGGCAGCCTTCAACTATTCATCTTATGCGTTTAGCTTTGATGCAGCCTTGATGAAACCGAAATGAATAACCCCATAACAGTGTGCTGTTGTAACCTTGGCATAATTTTTACAGTACAAACTGCATAATGTATTTGTAATATGAAACATTTCATTAATAAGAAAACGATCAATCCCTTCAACAAAAAAGAGTTGATTGCTTTATCAAAAATGTGGAAGCTAAAACTTTCGCAGCTTAAAGACCTGATGGGTGTTACGGGAAGCGCACGCTTAGATGTTTTGGAAAATCATCTTCGCAAAACAGGCCTATGGCAATTGTAGTTTTTATTCTTTTCTGATAAATTTAAAATACCACTGCTGATTATTCTTAGTCTGTATTTTTAAAAAATAGACTCCTTCTTGAAGCATTGAAATATCAATTTTTCTTTGTGCATCAGGCTTGCCTTGCAAACAACACCGGCCTTGAATGTTGTAAATAAAATAGGTGGATGTTTCTGAGTCTAATTGTAAAAAATTGTTTGCCGGATTGGGATAAATCCATGTATGCTGGTTTGTATTGATTTCGTTGAGTGATGTCGGGCAGAATGATAAACTGTCAATATAGGTCCACAGTTCATTATCAAAAACAGTAACTGCATACTGACTGCTGTAGGCAGAGTCACCCATGCGAACAACAACTAAATTCTCTGAAGGTACGACATAAATTTTCTGATCATTCTTTCCCAGAGCAGCAAACAAATCTGGTGGAGCAGCAGGCAACATCGCTCCGGGAAAGACTACCTGCAACTGCGGTATCATAAACGATGCCTTGCCGTTGAGCCACCACAAATAACCATAGGAGTTGTTTAAATTCTGCGAAGTGTTGCTCATGGCAGCAATATATGATGTGTCCTTTAAGATGGTATCGTTATTCCAGATTCCTTTACTCAATGTAAGTAAACCAAAACGTGCCATGCCTCTGGTCTTACTATAAAAAACTGCATCGTACCAAAGTCCGCCCATGCCAATTTTAGAGCTCAAATAATTTGTGGTAAAAGCATTATAAGACATACCACTTGTTACGCTGATTACGTCTTGCAGATGTTTATATGCACCGGAATGATAGGCCCAACGTGTACCTGCATCGGCAAGGTAGTTAAGGCATGTCTTTGATGAATCATTTACATCGCATGGTGGTGGTGGCGAATCATCTAACCCGCTTGTCATAGTTAGTAAATGCCGTAGTGTGATAAGATTTTCTTTGGCAGGTGGTGCACTTGTCCATCCTGTGCCGAGATATTGTGAAACGGGTGACTGAATGTTTACGAAACCTTTTTCCTGTGCAATGCCTGTAAGAAAAGCAGTGAGGCTCTTTCCTGCCGATGCCCAATAGTGAATGGAGTCTGCAGTGTAGGTGCCGAAATATTTTTCGAGAATAATTTTTCCGTCTTTAAGAATGATAAAACTTTTTGTATGCCTGTCCTCAAGAAACTGATACAATGAGTCAATGCGTGGCTGGCACCAGTTTAAAGCTGATTGTGAAAGTGTATCCCAATTATTTCCTGTTAATGGTGGGAAATATAGATTCTGTGCAAAAAGTGATTTTGATAACAGCAGACAGATTATCAGTATGCCTCTTTTAATACGAGTGTTCATCTGACAGCAACATTTATTACAAATATATTTTGAAATTAAGAAAAACACAATATATTTGGAATCTTATAATCCTCAAATTTATGAACAAACGATTTTACTTTTTATTATTGATTTTTACGCCCATGATGTTGTGGGCACAGAATCTTAAACCTGTAGCACAAAAAATATTTACTGCCAAGCAACAGCAGGCAGTGTTTGCAACAGAGAATCTTTTTACTATTAGTCCGGACAATGAACAACTGAACAGACAATATGCACCTACTGCCACTAAAGCAACTTTTGTTGAGTTGAATAAGTCGGCAATTGCAACTTTAATGAGTCAGCAGCCTGATTATTTATCGCTGCGTATTCCTATTAACAACAATGTGGTGCAGGTTGATTTGTATAAAGCAAACATTTTTACTCCTGATTTTAGTGTTACTTCGGCAGGCAGCAATGGCGGGGCTGTGAACTATACTCCCGGTTTACATTATCAGGGTATTATTAATGGTGATAACAATTCCATAGCAGCCATCAGCATTTTTGATGATGAAGTGATGGCTTTGATTTCTACACCGGCTGACGGAAATTTTGTGATTGGCCGTTTAGAAAACAATCGTTCTAACTTACATGTAATTTATAACGATGCAGACCTGACCTCACGACCTGCAATGGAATGTGCAACACTTGCCGACAATGGAACTTATACACCACAGGAATTACAGTTGCCTGCCAACAGAGGTATGATGGTAAACTGTATCAGATTGTATTGGGAAGTAAATTATAATATTTTTCAAGGTAAAGGAAACATCACTGCTGCTGCAAACTATGTGACAGGAATTTTTAATCAGAGTGCAATTATTTATACCAATGACAATATTCCTGTTGAATTGAGTGAAGTTTATGTTTGGGATGTTGTGAGTCCATATACAGGAACAACCTCTTCAAACTATCTGAGTCAATTCCAGACATACCGTACAAGCTTTAATGGTGATTTAGGTCACCTGCTTGGTTATGGTGGTGGTGGTGGCATAGCAGCCGGTTTCAGTGGCATTTGTGCTTCAAACATCAATTCCAGTAAATGTTATAGTGGCATCAACTCCTCTTACAGCAATTTCCCGACATATTCATGGAGTGTTATGGTTGTTACTCACGAACAAGGTCACTTAATGGGGTCAAGACATACACATGCCTGTGTGTGGAATGGTAACAACACTGCTATTGATGGCTGTGGTCCTGCTGCAGGTTATGGTTATGAAGGAAGTTGTAGTGGCGCACCCATTCCTTCCGGTGGTGGAACTATTATGAGCTATTGTCATTTGAATTCCGTAGGTATCAATCTTTCTTTAGGATTTGGTTCGCAGCCACAAGCTGTAATCATTAATAAATATAACAGTGGTGCATGTTTGACTGCCTGTATTGGAATGGCATGTATGCCTCCTCCGGGAATGAATACCTCATCCATCACCAGCACATCTGCAATTTTTAACTGGACAGCAGCAGCAAGTGCTTCAAGCTATGTTGTTCGTTATCGTGTTGTTGGTACTTCAACGTGGACTACTGCAACAGCATCTGCATCACCTTACACTGCTACAGGACTGACACCGGGCAGCAACTACGAGTGGCAGGTGCAGACAGTTTGTTCCGGAGGAACATCAATCTATACTATCTCAACCACATTTGTTACACCACCAACTACTTGCAATGTACCATCAGGCACTGTAACTACCAACATAAATGCTACCAGTGCAACCTATACATGGACTGCAGTAGGTGGTGCGGTTAGTTATAATGTTCGTTACCGTTTAGTTGGAGCTTCTACATGGACTACGGCCAATACTACAGCAAACAGTTATTCTGTTTATTCATTAACAGCCAGCAGCAATTACGAATGGCAGGTGGAGACAGTGTGTGCAGGTGGAACAACATCAGGTTTTTCTGCATCAACACCTTTCTCTACAACAGCACAACCATGTAATACACCACAAAACAATTATACCACTTCTATAAGCAGTACTTCGGCAGTTTTATATTCTTCAGGTTCTGCAGGTAGTGCATTAAACCTTCAGTATAAGAAAGCAAGCAATTCAACATGGACAATTTTAAATAATGTATCTACTCCATATACGTTAACCGGTTTACAACCCAACACTAATTATCAATGGCAGGTACAACTGGTTTGTGGATTAGCCGTTTCTCCATGGAGTAGTACTGTTCCTTTTACCACTTTATGTGATACGCCAACAGCAGTGATTTCACCTTCCGGTACCATTAATGTTTGTGCAGGACCAGTAGTGCTTTCTGCAAATACAGGTACAGGATTAACATATCAATGGCTCAATAATGGTAATGTGATTTCAGGTGCTGACAATCCAACTTATAGTGCTACTGCAACAGGCAACTACGCTGTAGTAGTTACAAATTCAAACCTTTGCAGCAGTACTTCTGCAATAGTTAGCGTAAGCATTGGTGCTATGACAGGGCAAATTACCCCATCAGGAACAGTAAGTTTTTGTGCAGGCTCTAATGCCACATTAAATGCTACTTCCGGTCCGGGATTTACTTATCAATGGTACAGAAACAATGTGCTGCTTTCAAGTACAAATTCTTCTATTAATATTGGTTCATCAGGAACCTATTATTGTGTCATTACATCGGGGTCTTGTACTGTAACAACAAACAGCGTGATAGGTAATCAGATTAACAACCCTACACCTTCTATTTCTCATACTACACCTACTTCCTTTTGTAGTCCGGGTTCTGTTGTACTAACAGCAAATAGTTTTACCGGTGTACAATATCAGTGGCAGAAAAACAGTGTAGATATTCTTGGAGCAACTTCTCAGAATTATACAGCAACATCTAATGGGTCGTACAGAGTTATTGAAACTGCCAATGGTTGCTCTAAATCAAAAACTATTGCTGTAAATGCTGCATCTTCTGTTTCTGCTTCAATCTACACCAACGACCCAACAACACTCTGCAATCAGGGATCGGTTACAATGTATGTAGACAATCCTATTCCCGGATATAGCTATCAGTGGAAAAATAATGGAAGTAACATTTCAGGAGCTACGGCAACAAGTTATACAACAAATGCTTCAGGAAACTACTCTTGTAACATAAGCGCAAGTTGCGGCAACACAAACAGCAATGCTATTATTGTAAGTATTGGAAGTTTCAATGCACAGATAAGTCCATCAGGCAATCAGATTATTTGTACCGGTGGTGCTATGTTATTGAGTGCATCATCAGGAATTGGTTTTACACATCAGTGGTATAAAAATGGTAATGTTATTTCAGGAGCTACAGGTTCAACATATAATGCAACTTCAGGGGGTAGTTATACGGTATTCATTTCTTCACCATGTGGTAGCGGTACATCACCTGCTGCTGTGTTAACTGAGAACACTGTAACTGCTTCTGTGAGTCCTGCCGGTACATCAACAGTATGTGCAGGTACTCCTTTTACATTTACTGCCAATAGTGGTTCCGGTTACACTTATCGCTGGTTTAGAAATAATGTACTGCGACCAGAAATCAGTCAGAGCATCAACGTTACTTCTGCAGGACAGTATAAAGTAGAAGTTTCAATCAACGGTTCATGTGCTGTGATAAGTAACATTGCTGTTTTAGATGTCATCAACAATCCTGCTCCGGTAATTACGCCAGCAAGTGCAACAATATGTAATGGAGCCGCACAGGTATTTACAGCAAATAATTTTACAGGGGTAACCTACCAATGGTACAGAAACAGTGTATTGATTCCGGGTGCAACAGCACAAACTTATTCTGCAACATTAGCAGGACAATACAAAGTAATTGAAACAGCTAATGGTTGTTATAAAACAAAATCAGCTCAACTGGCAGTAACTTCTTGTCGTGAAGAAGGTGAAGGTATAATTGCTAATAAACAAAGTAACATCAGCATATCGCCAAATCCTTTTTCAGACCTGTTGAATATCTATGCTCCATCAGAAAAAGAAGGCAATGCAGAAATTCAGGTTTTGGATATGGTAGGTAAGGTTGTTTATCGTTCTGTTATCACCTTAAATCAAACATCAGAAATTAAACTGAATGTTCCTGCAGGAATCTATTTCCTATCAGTTAATGTTGATGGAAGGCATCTGATACAGAAAATTGTGAAATCAAGATAATAAAGTCATTCATTCAAAAAGACCTCGCTTCTGCGGGGTTTTTTTATGACCAAATTGCTATATTTGTAAGCATAAACAAAAACACATTCATTACGTAGTTAAATAAAAGCAATCATGTCAGGAGTTAATAAAGTAATTTTAGTAGGTAACCTTGGAAGAGATCCGGAAATACGTCATATTGATGGCAACATCAGTGTAGCAAAGTTTCCATTGGCAACATCAGAAGTTTATAAGAACAAAGACGGGCAAAGAGTTACACAAACAGAGTGGCATAATGTGGTTTTGTGGCGACAGCTTGCAGAGACTGCAGAAAAATTTTTGAAGAAAGGAAGTTTAGTATATATTGAAGGAAAATTACGTACCCGCAACTGGGATGACAAAGAAGGCAACAAAAAATACATTACCGAAGTCATAGGCGACAGCATGACATTACTTGGTCGCAAGCCCGATGAAAACGGAAATCCTTCAACAGGCGCTAATGACAGAACAACTTCTGAACATCACATACCTGATGCCGGACAATCAGAAATGAATGATGACTTGCCATTTTAAGTGCATGCCCAGCTAAGCAACATCATCCTATATTTGCAGTAAATTATATTGTATTCACCCCATCAGCATGCCTGTCGTCAGTAGCTTGTTACTTACCAATTTTTCATCCTATTCATTTACCGGTGAGCTGATAGTTATTCTTGTGTTGTTATTACTTTCTGCACTTTTTGCAGGAAGCGAAGTTGCCTTTTTCTCACTTCGTCCTGCACAGCTTCAGTATCTGAGAGATGAAAAACCAACCTATATCAATAAAATAATTCTACACTTACTTGATCAGCCTAAAAAACTACTTGCTACAATTTTAATTTCCAATACCTGTGTAAACATTGCATTAATTATTTTTTCTTCTCTCTTTTTTTCAAACTCACAGTTGTTGGGTGATAATCCCATACTCATTTTTTTTGTTCAGGTTTTCAGTGTGACTTTTCTTATCACCATGTTTGGTGAGGTGCTACCTAAGGTTTATGCAGCACATAACAACTTACGTATTCTTTCCTTTATGGCTTACCCGGTTTATATAATTGGAAAAATACTTACACCACTTAGTGTTCCGTTAGTAAAATCAACATCGCTGTTTGATAAGCTCCTTAAACGTAAACGCACCAACGTAAGCTTGGATGAATTGACACATGCCATTGAAATTACCAGTGATATTGAATCTCCACCGGAAGAAAAACGTATTCTTAAAGGAATTGTTAACTTCGGAAATATTGATGTCAAACAAATTATGCGTCCGCTACCAGACATGATTGCTTTTGGTTTGCAAACACCATTTAAAGAGCTGTTGCAGCGTGTTATTGATGCCGGATATTCAAGAGTGCCTGTTTATGAATCTTCTATTGATAACATCAAAGGTGTGTTGCACATAAAAGATTTATTGGCACACATTAAAAAAGAAAATTTCGACTGGCCGCTTCTTATCCGTAAAACATATTTTGTGCCGGAGAATAAAAAGATAAATGATTTATTACAGGAGTTTCAACAACGCAAAATACACATGGCTATTATTGTTGATGAGTTTGGCGCAACACAAGGGCTTATTACATTAGAAGATGTGCTTGAAGAAATAGTAGGAGAAATAAAAGATGAATTTGACGATGAAGAGCCTGTTTACACCAAGATTGATGAACAAACCTACGTGTTCGAGGCAAAAACATCACTGAATGAAGTATGCCGCATTCTTGAATTGGATATGGAAATGTTTGATGAAATAGAAGGAGAAAAAGACACCCTTGCAGGACTGCTATTAGAAATCAATCACACCATACCACGCATTAGCGAAGTAATAACATTCAAGAACCTGCGTTTTACTATTGAATCAGCCGACAGACGGAAAATAAAACGTGTTAAACTACAGATTATACAAGAACAGGAATGAAAAAGTTGGTATATATCTTTCTTTTCTGCTTGCTGGCATCGTGCAGCGAAACTCCAGCACCAAAGCCACGCGGATTTTTTCGTATAGATATGCCTGAGAAGAAATACACTTTATTTACAGATACCTCTTGTCCCTATCGTTTTGAAACTCCTCAATACAGTTATGTTTTGCCCGATACCAATCGTTTTGCAGAGCCTTGCTGGAAATATATTCTATATCCAAAATTCGGTGCACAACTTTATCTTACCTATAAGCCTTTAAAAAATAATCTTGCCCAAATGGCCGAAGACTCCAGGGGCTTTGCCTACAAACATACCATCAAAGCCAATGGTATTGACGAAAACGTTGTTAAAACACAAAATAATGTTTATGGTGTGGTATATGACATCGGAGGTAATGCTGCCAGCAACATGCAATTTTATGTTACCGACAGCCTAAAACATTTTTTAAGAGGTTCGTTGTATTTTAATACCATTCCCAATGCAGATTCGTTGCAGCCATCGTTGGAGTTTATCCGCAAAGATGTTTTACACCTGATAAACACTTTACAATGGAGCAATTAAAAAAATATCGCTACACACTTATTTTATTGACAGTAGTGTTAATGTTGTGTCAATCTTCTTGCAGACTTTTCAAAAAAAAATGCGACTGTCCGAAATGGAGCAGTCAGACAAAAAAATCACAGACGGTTTAATAGGTAATTCTATTTCTGCTTTTTATTTTCAGAACAAAGAATTTTAGCTGCATATTTAATCAAACTGATTTTAATCATATTCATAACAGCTTAAATTGAAGTTTTTATTGGATTTTACCAATGAAAGTCAATTTTTAGGTCTTGGCTAAGCTTTACTATTGCAGTCGAACTTTTTATGTTTTAAGTAAATTCAAAGGCAATTAATAAACACATCTAACAAAAAATATATTACTATGCCAAAACATTCATGGGCAGAGCCCTTTAAAATAAAAATGGTTGAGTTGTTGAAAATGACAACACCACAACAACGAAAGAAAGCATTACAACAAGCAGGTTATAATACCTTTCTGCTTAAATCTGAAGATGTATATATTGACTTGTTGACAGATAGTGGTACTTCTGCTATGAGCGATCAGCAATGGGCAGGCATGATGTTGGGTGATGAAGCTTATGCTGGAAGCAAAAATTTTTACCGATTAGAAGAAGTAGTAAAAAAATATTATGGATTTAAACATCTTATTCCAACACATCAGGGTCGTGGTGCAGAAAATATTCTGTCGCAAATAATGATTAAAAAAGGTGATGTGGTTCCCGGCAACATGTATTTTACTACAACGCGTCTTCACCAGGAACTTGCAGGTGCAACGTTCTATGACGTTATTATTGATGAGGCGCATGACAGCTCCAACCTGCATCCGTTTAAAGGAAATATTGACATCAATAAATTAGATAAGTTAGTTAAAAAATTTGGTGCCAATAAAATTCCTTATGTCTGTGTAGCAACTACAGTTAACATGGCCGGTGGTCAGCCAATTTCTATGGCTAATATTAAAGAGCTTAGAAAATATACTGCAAAGCTTGGCATTAAGGTTATGTTAGACATGACACGCATTGCAGAGAATGCATATTTCATACAACAGCGTGAAGAAGGTTATAAAAGAAAAAGTATTGCAACCATTGTAAAAGAAATATGTAGTCTGACAGATGGAGCAACCTTTAGCGGCAAGAAAGATGCTTTGGTTAACATAGGAGGTTTTCTGGCACTGAACGATGATAAAAAGTTTGAAGAAGCAAGTAATCTTGTTGTAGTGTATGAAGGACTGCATACCTATGGCGGTTTAGCCGGACGTGATATGGAAGCAATGGCAACAGGAATTATTGAATCTGTCAATGATGACCACATCAGAGCACGTATTGGTCAGGTGCTTTATTTGGGTGATAAGCTAAATGAAATGAATATTCCAATTGTAAACCCTGTGGGTGGACATGGAATTTTTATTGATGCTAAAAAGTTTTTACCGCATCTTAAACAAACACAGTTTCCTGCACAGGCATTAGCTGCTGAAATTTACGAAGACAGCGGTGTGCGTACTATGGAAAGAGGAATTGTTTCTGCAGGTAGAAATAAAAAAACAGGCGACCACTATTATCCGGAATTAGAGTTGGTGCGACTGACCATTCCACGCAGGGTCTATACACAGGCACACATGGATGTAATTTCAGAATCAATAGAACGTGTTTATAAAAACCGTGAAAAAATAAAAGGATTAGAAATGATTTATGAACCTACCTATCTGCGATTCTTTCAGGCAAGGTTTAAAAAAAGATAAGTGTTTTTTGTAATTATTGATTTCTAAAGGAGGCCTATGCCTCCTTTTTTGTTTTGCTGCAAATGCAAAAAACAGGCTGATTTATGCATCTTGTACTGTCATAAAGCATTTTGTACAATTATTCTTGGAATAAGTTTTTTCAGAAGTATATTTGAAAAATAAGAATAAACCAACTTTTAATAAGCTTAAATTATAACCGATAATTAATATAGTCAGACAGAAAATAAACCGCTCTTTTTTTAATGTCTGCCCAAAACCAAAAATATGTTAAATAGAATTGTCGGAATATTTACAGCAGCCCTAACATTTACCCTGCTTGTAACCTCTTGTAGTAGCCCACCTGAAGAAAAAAAAGAAGCGACTACTGTTGCTGCAAAAACTGCCGCAACAGTAGCGCCATTAGAAAATGATCATTTGTTAAGTGTGAATAATGCTGTGTTGTTAATTAAGAATTATTTAGACACAATTAACAATTCCGAAAATGCCGAAGCTTTAAGAAAACTACCTGTTGGCGGATCCATTAGTGCCGAAGCATTGAAAAGAATGACAGAAGAAAACCCTGATGCTAACGGCTACATGTTTTATGGCTTTAATGATGCAGAGCCTGCAACTTTATTTAAAGAAGCAAAAATGCTTGCTGCATGTAAGTTCAACTTTAATCCGGATAGTATGGTAAGCTATGAAACTAATGATGCAACCAATGTTTACCTGATAAACGATACCGTAAAACATACCTTTAACTCATTGACGTCCGAAGCCATAACAAACTATCTGTCGCAGTACAACAAGGTAATTCCTTCAGCAGCTTCTGTTTATCACTATTCAAATATTAAAGGAAATATGAGTCAATACACCTCTTTCTTTAATGAAAACTTTGGTGATGGCACAGTACAATGGCCTTATGCCTTGTTTTCATCAGATGAATTTTTGACACGACTTTATGAAGCAACAGAAGGTGAAAGTAATTTTGGTGGCATACGTTATTATTTTGGATTAGACAAAGAAGCGAAAGAAAATAAACTCAGAATTATTATTTTTGCAGTTACCAAATCGGGTACCAATGTAGTTGTGGATAATAAAATTCTTGAGCGACATTGGCCCCCATCATCATGATTGAATGGATCATTTCTATACTCGGATGCTTGCAACCTGCATTGAAGTGCTGGTGGCATTGTTCGGAGTAATGATATTTAAAAAAGCCGGACTTCAGTTCCGGCTTTTGATTTTCTTGCTTTTGTATGGTGCAGCAACCGATATTTTTGGATGGACATTTTATAAATTAAACCGTACCTATGTATTGATTGCTGTGGACATATATACTCTGGCCGAAGCACTTTTGATGGTTTTCATTATTCAATCAATAGGATTGTTTAACAATTTAAAGAATATTTTTAAACTAATTTACCTATTACTTTTTGTTTGCTATGTTGGCGCATATTTCGTTATGCCATTAATAAGTGATGATGGTGCTTATAGAGGTCCCTACTCCTTTGGCTACTTGTCAACCGTTGCTGTTTTGGCAGCTTGGGCTTCGCTCAAATGGATTGAGGGTGCAGGAAACAAACTCAACAGCCCGGTTTTTGCTTTGCTTGCAGGTGTATTTATTTATACTTTTTGCAGTGTGTTTATTGATTCCTTTATTGGCACAACAACAGGCGATGCAGTGTGGTGGATTCATGATGCAGCTAACATAACTGCTTATCTGATTTTTGCTTATTGCTTTTACCTGATTAAAAAATCCACAACAGTAGAAAAGTCTGTAATTAATTTACCAGAAAAAGTTTAGTAACACAGGTATTATTGCCTTTTTCATCGGTAGCAAAAACCAAATAAACTCCTGTTTGTGCACGCTTGCCTTCAAAGTTGTTGCCATCCCATGTAGCAATTCCACCTTTTGCTGTTGTTTCATAAACAACGTTTCCCGCAATATCAGTTATCTTTATATTACCATTTGCCGTAACACCACGTACTGCAATAGGACCATCGTAATTCTCTTTCACCGGGTTGGGAAATACTTTTAATCCTGAGCACGACTCTGTTCCTTGTGTGGCATCTCCAACATAAGAAATCAATCCTTTATCGGTGCCAATAAAAACTTCTCCGGTAACCGGGTCAATGGCAATTGAAGTAATGGCGTTTGAAAATAAAGGACTGTTTGAGGTATTAAAATTCTGAATTTGCTTTGTTCCATCAGCAGATAATAAAAACACACCACCGCCATTGGTGCCAATCCATTTTCTGTTGGCTCCGTCAACAGCAATAGCTGTAATAATTTCTTTGTCTAAAAGATACTGCGTAATACCGTCTATCGTTATCAGAATTTTTTGTGCTTTTGCCGGTGTACTTCCTGTTGCATTACCGGGCGAATAAATTACTGCAATACCTTCTGATGTTCCAAGCCAAATCTGACCTTCTTTATCTTCAACCATACAACGAACATCATTTACATTTAATCCACCTGTTTCCTGTGAAATTCTTGCTGAGGCTTGTGCCACAGGATCATAAACAATCAAGCCATTGCTGATTAGCGTGGTCCACACCTGACCATAAGAGTCGCATAAAATATCTCCGAAAAAAATATTTACACCAGATGGAATAACAGACTGTAGATTGATAGACTGCCAAACGCCCTCTTTACTCAATACATTCAAAGGTGTGTTTACCCCTGAATTCACTACCCAAAGATTTCCCGCTGCATCATAAGCTAAACCACCAATTTTTGTCTGTCCCGGATTTCCAAACGCTCCTTTAAGGCTACTGTTGTCTTTATTGTACATCTTCACCGGAACATTGTTATCAAACTCAAAAACACCATTGATGCGCGAACCAAGAAAAAAGTGTCCGGGATTTCCGGGCTCACTGACTACGGCTTGTAAATCGAGCATTTGATTGAGGTCAACATTTGAATTAGCTATTGTTTTTACATTCCACGTTTTCCATTGCACACCATCAAATGTTGAGTATCCATCATTACCATAACTGTCGCTCCAGCGGTTAGTGCCATGCGTAGTGACCAATGTTGTGCCATTGTGAAATACACAACTTGCATTGGGCGATGCAGGGCTGTTTGGAACTGTAAACGTTATGTTGTTGTTGTCGGTATAATTTACCAATCCATTGTTGCGATCAGCAATATAAAGTTGATTACCGCTGCCTGTAGCTACGCCAAACATATCTGTGTTCTGATAGTTAGCATTACCATAAATCTGACGCAATGGCTGAAAATTATTATCCCATTCATTAACAGAATAATTATTCACTGCATAAAGCAGGTCATTTTCAGCTTTTAATTGTCGCAGTGCAAAGCCTCCGCTAAGCAATGTTGTTCCTGTCGAAAAATTTGTTGTGTTAACGATGACTACACTATCTGTAGATGTAGAATGAAAATTAACAGCCAGATTGCCATTAAGCCAGCACATCTTATTAAAAGTTACTCCCGTAAAAGTATTGGGATAAACCATTTGCCACGTTGCAAAATTATTGAGTGATGGGTTACTTATTTCTCCTCTGAGGATGCCACCTGCAATGGCAGCATAAATATAAGTTCCATCAGTAGTAACCGAATAAACTGGCACTTCATTTCCTGTGGTTCCAACAACGTAGGTTTCTTTTATTTCAGCTTTTATCAGATCGAGCGCTAAAACACCAAAACCTGTTGCAAGATATGCGAACCTTCCATTAAAAGCTACATCATTAATAGTCTTGTCACCGGTAGCTGTTCTTCTTTCAACATCAGAAATATTAATGATGCCCGTACTTGATATAAGATCAATGTTAGAATTTACATAGCCTACAAAAACTACATTTTGTGTATGGCTGTAATCCATCAGCCTTATGCCTACATCAGAAAGCCCGTTAATCTTTGAATAGCGCTGCACACTGTTGTCTGACTTGTCAATAAAATATACAGCCTGATCGGTGGCGCAATAGACACGCTGTGGTGTGTTAGACACAAATTGTGCCTGTGTGTATGAAAGGTGCTCACGCCATGAGCCTAACGGCAGATTCTGTGAATAGGTCTGTGTTGCAGAGAGCAACAGAAAAAAGGCAATAAACAACTGTTTGTACATACGGTTCGGGATACGGAATATATAACTCAACATGAGGGAATTTATTTTATGGCCTGCTATGAGTTTCTATTTAAAATACTTTTGCACTACAAAAATATAAATAATCGTAATGGCATTGATAGCGGTAAATACCAGAATGCTGATTAAAGACAAGTTAGATGGAACAGGATGGTTTGCATTCGAGACCCTTAAGCGTATCGTCACACAGCATCCCGAACATCGTTTTATCTTTTTCTTCGACCGTAAATTCAATGCTGAATTTATCTTTAGTAGTAACATTTTACCGGTGGTCATTTACCCACAAGCCCGTCATCCGTGGCTTTGGTACACCTGGTTTGAAATAAGCATTCACCGTGCACTTAAAAAGTATAGACCTGATTTATTCTTCAGTCCGGAAAGTTTTATCTGTAGTAAGGCTGCAGTGCCTCAGGTGGCAGTTATTCACGATTTAAACTTTGAACATTTTCCACAATATATGCCTGCACAAGTTGCTCGTTACTACAGTAAATGGTCGCGCATAGCAGCACAGAATGCAAAGAGAATAGGTACTGTGTCAGAGTTTTCAAGACAGGATATTGTAAAAACCTATAATATAAACATTGAAAAAACTGATGTGCTGTACAATGGAATTCATGATCTGTATAAGCCATTATCAGCAGCAGAACAAGAGCAGGTACGCAATCAATATACCTTAGGTTGCCGTTATATTATTTACACAGGCTCTTTGCATCAGCGGAAAAACACGGCAAACATGGTGCGTGCTTTTGCACAGTATAAAAAAAAGTATGGCGGGGAATTAAAGTTTGTACTGGTCTCCGATCGCAGTAAAATGGAAGGTGATTTGCAATTGGCACTTTCTGAAATAGGCATTGAAAAAGATTTAATTTTTACAGGACGACTTTCTGCCAAAGCACTGGCACAACTAACTGCATCGGCAGAGGCAATGATGTATGTTTCGTTTTTTGAAGGTTTTGGCATTCCGGTGATTGAAGCCATGCGCTGCGGAGTTCCTGTAATTACTTCCAGTGTAAGTTGTCTGCCGGAGATTTCAGGCAATGCCGCTCTCTGTGTTGACCCACACAGCGTAAATGCTATTACCGGTGCTATGGAGCAGGTGTTGCAACATCAGGAATTTGCCGAACAACTAAAGCAAAAAGGCAAAATCAGACAACAAGATTTTTCATGGGATAAAACAGCTTCACTAACGTGGCAAAGTCTGCAGCTTGTTCTTGCTGAAAAAGGCAAAGAGTGAAAAACCAATCAGTGTAATAAGCGTAACTCCTGAAAGCCACAAAGCATAATGAATCGGTTTGTTTTCATAGCGGTATTCTATCCGATGACTGCCTTGTGCTACCGGTATGGTCATAAATAAATAATCTGTAACAACAGGTGTAACTTCTTTTCCATTATCGTAAATTTTCCAGCCATGATAGTGCTGCTGCATCAATGTTAATGCAGAAGATGTTTCAGCTTTTGCTTCAACAATTATTTTTCCCGGAATAAATGTCTTTACAGAAACTGTATTGCCTGCTGTTGGTTGAATATTCAACAAATATTTTTCGCTTGCAGGCACATAACAAACATTATGCACTGATGCAGGTGCCACAATGATGGGTTCTTCCAAATAAGCAATCACAGTGTCAGCAAAATAAATCCAGTTATTGGTAATTTGTCTTTGCCTGAGTGATTCATCATCAACAAAGCGTACATAATTTTTCAGCTGAAAAGAGTTATAGCCATCCCATGCAGGTTGTTTTTTAAACAGATTTAAGTTTCGCCAAAAAGGGCTTACCCATCCACCGGAATCGTTATTGAGTACAACAGGTCGCACTTCAGGAACAGGAAAATCTGCAATTGCTTTTTCTTTTACTTCTTTTGCTACTACAGAAGTTTTAAAATTGTAAGTCACGGTTACAGGAATATTTAATTGTGCAGCCACAACTACATTGGCAGCAGACAATGTAAATATTGTCATCAGCAGCTTTGCCCGATCTTTAATTAATAATGTCAGCGACATCATCACAATAAAAAACAACTGAATAAATCCTTGAAAGGCTATTGCCTGAGTAAACGAAATATTGTTGACAGCGTCATGCCAAGGTTTAAAGTTCCAGTCATCGGTATTCTTGAACCAAAAAAATATTGTTACTACTGCGGCAATGCAACCTAAGGTGACTAATGGCAACTTAAGGCGACTGAATGCATCGGGCGCAGAAAGTGCAATGCCGGAAAGCAACAATATTCCTGTAATAAAAAACAATCTATACACAGAGGGAAATCGGAATAAATCAAGCATAGGAAAAGTTTTGTAAAGCCAACCGAAAACCGGGGTGTAACTTCCAAAAGATGCAAAGAGCATGACGATAGTTGCTGCAAGAATAAGCCATGCAGAACGTGATTTAGGTCTGATGATAAAAAGCATAAACCCTGCCAACGGCAACATACCAATAAAAACCGATGACATGCTGATGTCTGTACCAAAAAATTCACTGTCGCGGGCCGATGCCAGTGGAAACATAAGAGATATGAGCGACTGTGGCGAAAAAGGACCAAACGATGCTACTTTAAATGAAAGACCTGTTGCTCGTGCAAGATAATCCGAACTTTGAAAAACACTATACAAGATACCCGATGAACACAACAACAACAACACAACAGCAAAAATGCTGTGCAATAAAAAACGTTTCATCCAGTGCTTACTCTGACGGTTGCGGATAAAAAGAAATACCGTTACAGTAAGCAGAATATAAAATAAAATTATTGCAAATGCAGGATAACCACCCGACACCAACAAGTAACCAAACAATGCAAAATGCAGTGCAAAGCGCCAGTGATTATGTTCTGCCATATTCTTAAAGGCGAGAATAACAAAAGGCAGCCAACAGGCAGCAATGGTAAAGGTAAGATGCTGTGCATTGCCTACAAACAAGCCGCAAAACATATAAGCAATTGCATTAATGAGCGCAATAAACGGGTTAACATGAAAACGTTGTAATAAAAACAACATCCCCACACCACCACCTATAACATGCAGCAAAAATTCCAATTGCACACTGTAAAGTGTATATGGACCAAACAACGACATGAGCCAGACAACAGGATACCAGACACCACTTTGCGGGTCGGCATGCATGGGGTAGCCAAACTGCTCGTAAGGATTCCAAAAAGGCAAAATACCATTACGCAGACACTGCACCACAAACATGCGCCACGGATAATACTGATCAGTAACATCCCATTTTAATGTGTTCTGAAAAAGTGCAACCTGATAGTAACCAACAACAGCTATCAGCACCAATAAAACATAAGGATATTTCTTTAAAAAATTTATCACGGGCGTAAAAATAGAAGGAATTAGTGATGTTAAAAAGATAAATTGATAATAGCAGCTATTTTTCCGATTTAAAAAATTATGTTTGTCATCAAACTTTGTATATGTCTGTCAAACTTCTTACAGATTACCTGCAGCAGCATACCTTAATAGGAATTAAAAGCGGTCTTCACAGAAAGTCATTTACAGACATTTGGATGGTAACTGTTGAAGGGCGTTTCTTTTCGCGCAGTTGGAACAAAAGTCATGACGGATGGTTTGGCGAATTTTTAAAAAACGGTGCCGGTCAACTGAAACTTAACAACATCATCCTGAACGTTCATGTCCAAAAAATTGAAAAAGACGATGTCGTTCAACAGAAAATAGATTTGGCTTATCTTTCTAAATACACACAACCTGAAAATGCTTCCTATGCACATGGCATTTCGCATCCCGATTATCATGACTTTACATTAGAATTTTTTCCGGAATGAATAAATATTTGGCTTACAGTTTAGCCAGAATATTCTCTAATGCAAGTTCCTTATCTAAAATTGCTTTCAATTCTTTGATTCCAATACGTTGCTGTTCCATACTATCGCGGTGACGAAGTGTAACCGTATTATCAGTTAATGTCTGATGGTCAACCGTAATACAGAAAGGTGTTCCTATGGCATCGTTTCTGCGGTAACGCTTTCCAATAGCATCTTTTTCATCATAATGACACTGATAAGAAAATCTTAGCGTATTGAATATATTCTGAGCCACCTCAGGCAGTCCGTCTTTTTTCAGCAGCGGTAAAACTGCGCATTTAATGGGTGCTAAAAATGGAGGAATGTTTAATACTGTACGCTGCGAACCATCGTTAAGTGTTTCCTCATTGTAAGCTGTGCTGAGGACTGCAAGAAAAAGTCTGTCGAGTCCAATGCTTGTTTCCACCACATAAGGAATATATGATGTGTTTTGCTCTGTATCGAAGTAGCGCAATTTTTTTCCGGAATATTTTTCGTGATTAGACAAGTCAAAATCTGTTCGCGAGTGAATACCTTCAAGCTCTTTGAATCCAAAAGGAAAACGAAATTCAATATCACAGGCAGCATTGGCATAGTGAGCCAGCTTCAGATGGTCGTGAAAGCGGTAGCGTTCAGCACCAAGACCAAGAGAAAGATGCCAGTTAAAACGCTTCTCTTTCCAGTGGTTGTACCACTCCATTTCTGTTCCTGGCTTTACGAAGTACTGCATTTCCATCTGCTCAAATTCGCGCATGCGGAAAATAAACTGTCGTGCCACAATTTCATTTCTGAAAGCTTTTCCTGTTTGCGCTATGCCGAAAGGAATTTTCATCCTGCCCGTTTTCTGAACGTTCAAAAAATTTACAAAAATTCCCTGTGCTGTTTCTGGCCGCAGATAAATGGTTGCTGCATCATCTGTAACGCTACCCAACTGAGTAGAAAACATCAGATTAAACTGCCGCACCTCTGTCCAGTTGCGCGAACCACTGACGGGACAAACAATTTCCAAGTCAATAATTATCTGTCGCACTTCTGTAAGATTGCCTCCTTCTAAGGCTTCTTTAAAACGTGCATTTATCTTGTCCGCTTGTTGACGGTATTCAAGCACCCGTGCATTGGTAGAAAGAAACATGGCCTCATCAAAATTTTCGAATCGCTTGGCAGCTTTTTCAACTTCCTTGCGTATTTTATCTTCGATTTTAGCAACATGTTCTTCTATCAGTACATCGGCACGATAGCGTTTTTTAGAATCTTTATTGTCAATCAACGGATCATTAAATGCATCAACGTGTCCCGAAGCTTTCCATGTTGTTGGATGCATAAAAATGGCTGCATCTATTCCAACAATATCGGGGTTTGTCTGTACCATAGCTTTCCACCAATAGTCGCGCAGATTTTTTTTCAGCTCCACACCATATTGGCCATAATCATAAACGGCACTCAGTCCGTCATAGATTTCGCTCGAAGGAAAAATAAACCCATACTCCTTGGCATGTGATATAATATTTTTGAATAAATCGTCTGTTGTAGCCATAGGCGGCAAAGGTACGTGGAATAGATTATTGTAAAACTTTATCGGATAATTTTAAAGAGTAATGCTGAATCCGGAAAATCCTGAAACGAAAAGTCTTAAATATCTATAGCTTCAAGATATTTTTCTGCCAAGGGCTTGTTCAGATATCGGATAACATAAGCATTGGCTGAGGCGCGGTTAATATCGTCCGGACTGATGGATGATGACAACACAATGATGCGGCATGATTGACGGATATTTTCTGCAAGTGTGTTAAACTCATCTAAAAAAGCAAAACCGTCTTTTACAGGCATATTCAGGTCAAGGAAAATTACCTGAGGCAATGGTACCTTACTATCTTTGGCAATTGTGTTCAGATACTCAATGGCTTCATCGGCAGAGGTTTTTACAGTACACACTTCGCTGAACCCTGAAGAGGTAATAATACGCTCGTTGATGAAATTATCTATTTCATTATCATCAATCAACAGAACGTGTTGCAATCGAGAAGGAGAAGATGATTTCATTGAATCTTTTCCTGAAAATGTTAGTGGTGACAGGTGGAATCGAACCACCGACACAAGGATTTTCAGTCCTTTGCTCTACCAACTGAGCTATGTCACCGTTAATAAGTGCGCAAAAGTAAAAAAATAATGAATAGAAAAAATTTTTGTTTTTTTTAGTCACCTCCATTTCAAAGTTATTTGAATTAAAATTTTGTAGTATTGTTAACTTTGAACTTAATTTTCCTAAAGGAAGAGTCCGATAAAACTTACTTTGTTTTTAGAATATTTTTGTAACTGATTTTTACCCATACAAAGAAAACCATGCATGATTTTATTAATAAAGAGCGACTTTTTGCCTTGTTGACTTCATTAATTTTTATACTATTGGCATTACCCGGATTTTGCGTTTCGTCTGAGCCTGAACATGAGCATCATCCTCACAAAGCGGAAATAGGCATTGGCAATTCTGCCGTTTACTTTACTAAGGACAAAACTTTAAATTATGGCTTTCATTTTCATTTCAGCCGCAACATCAAACATTCAAACTTTTCCGTTGGTGCAGAATACGAAAGAATTTTTGACCGCCATGGTCATAATATGATTGGTCTTGTCGCAGGATATAGTCCGGCACATCGTGTTGAACTCAGCATTACACCCGGAATTTTATTTGAAGACGCTGAGCCCAACCATGCCGATGTTTCTCTCCATTTTGAAGCAGGTTATCATTTTGATATTAAAAACATTCACCTTGGGCCAATAGTTGAATGTGCAGTTGACAGGCATGATGTTCATTTCAGCATTGGACTGCACTTGGGTATTGGAATTGGAAAATTGATTGAATAAATAAGCAGTAAACACATGGCAGGACTAAATTTAACTTTGTAAATCAATAAAAGAATAAACAATAGAAACTGTAACCTGATTTAAGGAAGAGATCTATTTATCTCTGATTATGCCCTTCAGGATGATAAAAAAATATTGCAGTTGTCAGTTTTTACCATGACAAAATAACGAACAAGATTTAATGGAAATAGTTAAAAGCCATTTCAAACAGGGTATATTTTATTCTTGTCAGTGATAATAATGAAAACAATGTTATAAAAAAGTTTGTTAAACTTTAGTCTATTTTTACATTTAAAATAATTATTAAAATGAAAGAACGATTCAACCTATCAAAAGCCGACCCTAAAGCATTTGATGCTATGCTTAATCTTGAAAAATATCTTGCAGAAAGTGGATTAGATAAAATTCTTTTTGAGTTGATAAAAACACGTGCATCACAAATTAATGGTTGTGCCTATTGTATTAACATGCATGTGCGTGATGCCATGAAAATTGGTGAAACATCTCAACGATTATTCTTATTGGATGCCTGGCGCGAGACTACTTTGTTTACAGAAAAAGAACGAGCTGTTCTGGCACTTACAGAAGCCATGACATTGATTGCAAATAATCCTGTTAGCGATGCGGTTTTTGATGACGCCAAAAATCATTTAACCAACAAAGAAATGGCAGCAGTAATGATGACTATTGTAACCATTAATGCATGGAACAGAATTGCAATAACGTCAAGAACTGCTTTGGACTAAGTAATTTTAACCCACAATTGATACCTGATTAAAACAATTTTAGTATTTCCTATTTCAGATGGACTCCCAATCTATTATCGAAGAATTAAAGAAACTTAATAAAATCAGCAGTCAACTTGATATTTCTCAAGAAGAAAGAGCATCGCTGCTAAATCAGACTGCAGAATATACTAATAATTTTATTTCAACCCTGCATACCATAAAAGGTTATCAGGAAAAAATAGTTGGTAATTTGTCCATCAATAACAAACCTGCTTCTTTGAAGGATTTGCTAACTCTTTATCAGCATGAAGTTGCAGAAAGTGGCATTAATGCTGCCTCGCCAAAACATTTAGGCTACATTCCGGGTGGAGGCGTTTACACTGCTGCCTTGGCCGATTTTATTGCTGCAATTACCAATCCGTTTGCCGGAGCATATTTTGCGGCTCCCGGTGCTGCAACTATAGAAAACGAAGTAGTTGATTGGTTGAAAAAAGTTTTTTCTTTTCCTGAAAGTGCTGTTGGATGTTTATCATCTGGTGGCTCTGTTTCTACTTTAATTGCATTTACTGCTGCAAGAGATAAATTTAAAATTAAAAACGAAGTCATTCCCAAAAGTGTAGTTTACCTTAGTGAGCAGGTTCATCATTCTACCCAAAAAGCTTTACGGATAATTGGTCTTGAAGATGTCATTGTGCGTTATATTCCTTTGGATGATTGGCATAAGATTAAACCGGATGCACTAAATGCTTTAGTTGAAAAAGATAAAGCAGAAGGACTAAATCCATTTTTAATTGTTGCCACAGCAGGCACAACCGATACCGGTACTATTGATCCATTAAATGATATTGCCACTATAGCTGCTCAGCAAAAACTTTGGTTTCATGTAGATGCTGCTTATGGAGGATTTTTTATTCTAACATCAAAGAAAAATTTATTCAAAGGTATTGAACGTGCCGATTCAATAATTGTTGATCCGCATAAAGGTTTGTTTTTACCCTATGGTGTTGGTGCAGTTTTAGTGAAAGATAGTAATGCTGTTTTACACTCACATTATTACACTGCTAACTACATGCAGGACGGACAGAATGAAGAGTTGCTTAAAAGTCCGGCAAACCTTTCACCGGAACTTACCAGACATTTTCGTGGGCTCCGTGTGTGGTTACCATTAAAATATCACGGCATAGAACCTTTTATTGCCTGCCTTGAAGAGAAACTTTTGTTAGTACAATATTTCAGAATGAAATTGGCAGCGCGGGGATTTTGTCTCGGCCCGGAACCTGATTTATCTGTAAGTTATTTTTGGTATCCGTTTGCAAATGACGCTGATGAAAAGAACAAGCTGCTGATGGAAGAAATTCATAAAGATGGTTCTGTATTCTTAAGTTCGTCTATTATTAATAATCGTTTTGTAATCAGAATTGCAATCTTAGCGTTCAGAACAAAAAAGGAAACCATTGACGAAGCTGTTGAAATGATTGACCGCTGTTTAGAAAATATATTATCAAACTATTCGTGAAAAACGTCTTTGCTAAAAAAAATTTTCTGTCCTTCATCCACCATAAATCTGCTTTTTTTTAATTTTTTGTAACCTTTTGTTTTTTCATTTACTCTAATTGAGTATAAACATTAAAAAATAATAAAAAATGAAAAAAACATCATTACAACAAGACAACTCACTTGAAACTATGAAGTCTTCAAGTAAGAAAAAAACAAGGTTTAATTTAAAAACACACTCTGTATTTCTACTCCTGCTTTGCCTTGGCACTTTAGTTACGTCTTGTAAAAAAGATAACGACTCCAATCCTTTAGAAAGCACTCAATATTACAGCCTTCAAGATGGTATGCGCAAACTTTGGAACGACCATATGCAATATACCTACGCAACCGTTGATGCTTACTTCAACAATCCTTCCGGGCTATCTTCCTCTTTGAATCGCTTATTAGAAAATCAAAAAGATATTGGTGCTGCAATTGTTCCATACTATGGTCAGGCTGCTGGCGACACACTTTCGGCTTTGCTGACAACACATATAAACTTAGCTGTTCCTGTTCTTGAAGCCGCAAAAAACAACGATCAGCCAGCCCTTAACCTGGCAATAGCAAACTGGAAAACCAATGCTAATGATATTGCAAACTTTCTGTCAACCGCCAATCCAAAAAACTGGCCTCCTCATGATATGCAACACATGATGGAAATGCATATTGACCAAACAACAACCTATGCCGTTGATTTGTTGAACAAGGATTACAACAATGCAATCACTCATTATGATGAGGCTAATCAACACATGCTTGATATGGCTGATGACCTTGCTAAAGGAATAGCATTACAATTTCCCGATAAATTTTAAATCACACTCAACTTTTAAAAATTACATCAATGGAAAATAAAATCTTATCCCAGACTTTTAATCTGCTTAAATACACTTTTGTTGTTGTTCCCATTGTTGCCGGTGCAGATAAATTTACAAACCTGCTTACCAATTGGCCACAATATATCAATCCAACAATAGCCGGAATGCTTCCTTTATCACCTGCAGTGTTTATGATGATTGTCGGTGTAATTGAAATTACAGCAGGTATTATTGTATTGAAAAAGCCTGCTATTGGTGGGCAAATAGTAGCAGCATGGTTAACACTTATTGCACTGACCTTGCTCTTAGGTTTCAATTATATAGATGTTGCTGTAAGAGATTTAGTCATGGCAATATCGGCTTTCTCAATGGCTCAATTAGCTAAATTTGTAAAACAATAATATGGAACTTTATAAAGAACTATCCGAAGCACAAATTGCAGAACGTATATTAAAAGGAGAAAAATCGCTTTACGAAATTATTGTAAGGCGATTTAATCCNNTTTGTAGATACTTATAAAAATCTATCCCAATTTGAAGGACGCTCGAATTTTAAAACCTGGATAATCCGGATAATGCTCAACAACTGCTTCCGCAAAAAAGAAAAAGCAGGTTTTAAAAATGAAATCCAACATGATGTACACGAAAATTCACAACCCATGTTTACAGAAACAAATAACGATACCAATAAACTAATTCAAAACCGCGAATTGGGAGATATTATCGAAGAAGCTTTAAGTAAAATTCCTGATGATTACAGAATGGTTTTTTCACTTCGTGAGATTAATGGTTTGAACGTAGCTGAAACTGCCGGACTTTTAAACATCAGCGAAGCTAATGTGAAAACACGACTTAATCGTTCAAAGGCTATGCTTCGTGCAGAGATTGAAAAATCTTATGCAGCAGAAGAGCTGTTTGAGTTTAATGCGGTTTACTGTAATGCTATGACAGACCGTGTGATGAAAATAATTGATAAATTATAACCGACCTTTTTTGTTATTTATCTTTGTCCTATCAATGAATCAATGTTTTTATCAGCTCTATATTTTGAAAGTTTTTTCCCATATCAAATGAAATTAACGGGGGAATGAAAAAATTAAAAACATGGTTTTATTTCAACATCTTATTTTCCTTTATCAAGTTGAAATAATAATCCGCAATATGCAGGAGATTGACAGTTATATTTGAGATAATTAAGAATTAAAAATATCAACTATAACTCTTTGCTTCTTTTGCATGATAGAAAAAAGGTTTCTCGCGAAGGCTTAAACTAAAATATTACTTCTATTTATCACCTTTTGCTCCTTAACTTGATTTTAACCAATTTAGCAGCATTATTTTCTTTATTTCACGCCTTCTAATTTTGCTTAACATGAATTTTATAAAATATCTCTTTGCTGCACTCATCTCCATTGCACTTTTATCATCGTGTAAAACAACTCGAAAAACTCCCGTTGAAACACATGACCTTCCCGCCATTGAAGTAAAACCTGCCTATGAAGACTATCGTGCCAGCAACACAATCTTAAACGACTTACAACATACCAAACTGAAAGTACGTTTCGACTGGAATAAAAAGTATCTGTACGGTATTGCAGAAATAACTGCTAAACCCTACTTTACCAGTGTAAACACATTGATATTAAACGCACGTGGTATGGACATCAATGAAGTCAGCCTGATTACAGACACCGGAAGAAAAAAATTAACTTATTCCTACCAAAACGACTCATTGACTATCAACCTCGACCGCTTTTACAACAGAACTGAAACTTATACGGTTTATATTGACTACATATCAAAGCCTGACGAATTAAAAAACATTGGAGGCAGTGCAGCAATTATTAGTGATAAAGGTCTTTACTTCATTAATGCCGATGGTAAAAACCCTAACAAACCACGACAAGTTTGGACGCAGGGTGAAACACAAAGTAACTCCGTTTGGTTCCCGACAATTGATTCTCCAAACCAAAATATGACTCAGGAAATCAGCATAACTGTTGACAGCTCATTTATAACACTAAGCAATGGTTTGATGACATCCTCCGTTAAAAATACAGACGGCACACGTACAGATACATGGAAACAATCATTACCTGCTGCACCCTATCTGACTATGATGGCAGTGAGCAATTTTAAAGTAGTTAAAGACCGTTGGCGCAATATTGAAGTAAACTATTATGTTGACCCTGAATATGAAAAATATGCAAAAGATATTTTTGGAAACGTACCCGAAATACTCGACTTCTACTCTCGCAAATTAGGCGTTGACTATCCTTGGGAAAAACTATCAAATGTTGTTGTTCACGATTACGTTAGCGGTGCTATGGAAAACACTTCTGCTATTCTTTATGGTGAGTATTTACACCGCACCAAACGCGAACTCCTAGATGGCAACAATGAAAGCACCATAGCGCATGAAATTTTTCATCACTGGTTTGGCGATTATGTTACTTGTGAATCGTGGAGTAATATACCATTAAACGAGTCATTTGCTACCTATGGTGAATATCTGTGGGATGAATACAAATACGGTCGTGAAGAAGCTGACAAAGGTGGTATGGATGATCTGAATCAATATCTTGCTGAAGCCAAATACAAGCAGGTTGATCTTATTCGCTTTCATTACAATTCGCGCGAAGATATGTTCGACAGACACAGCTATTCTAAAGGTGGACGTGTGTTACACATGCTTCGTAAATATGTTGGCGATGATGCCTTTTTTATGTCATTGAAAAAATATTTAAACGACAATAAATTCAGCCCTGTTGAAGCACATAATCTACGTTTGGCTTTTGAAGCTGTTACCGGACAAGACCTCAACTGGTTTTTCAATCAGTGGTTTTTTGCTAAAGGTCATCCCATTATTGACATCAGTTATCAGTGGAACGATACACTGAAAAAACAAACTGTCATCATCGAGCAAAAACAAAACCTTCAGGAAACACCACTCTATAAACTTCCTCTTTCAATAGATATTTATGAGAACGGAAAAGTGAGACGCGAACAGGTTACACTTACGCAACAAAAAGAATATTTGTTTTTTGATTGCAACAACAAACCTCAGTTGATTAATGTTGATGCAGAAAAACAATTGCTGTGCTCAAAAAAAGACAATCACACCAATGATGAATGGATGTTTCAGTACAAGCATGCACCATTGTTTCTTGATCGTTACGAAGCAATTGATGCTTTGGCAAAAGGCTATGAAGGCAATAGTGCAGAAGCAAAAATTATTATCAGTGCATTAGACGATAAAAGCCCTTCTATCAGAGCACTTGCTTTGAGAAATATAGGTGCAGCAGCAAAAGCCGATAGCGCAGTAAAAAATAAGTTACAACAAATGGTAACTCAAGATGCTAAAGCACATGTTAGGGAATCTGCCTTGTCAACTTTATATAAATATTTTGATGATTCTACTTTAGATAATATTGCTATAAATGATTCATCATACAATGTAATGACTACAGCATTGGAGCATTACATCACAAAAAATCCCAAGCAATTGTCCGAACTAAAAAAATATGAGTCAGATAATAACAACAACCTTCTTTACACACTATCGGGGCTTTATGCACAGTATGGCAGCGATGAAAATTATGATTACATGATAAATGCATTAAATGTGGCTTCGGGATTTGGAAAGATGGGAATTATTCAAAATCTCGGAACCTTCCTCGAACATAGTTCGCCTGCTGTAACAGAAAAAGGTGTTGACGCTTTGACTGATGCTGCAAAAAACAGCAGCTCAAAGTTTATGAATATGCAAACGTCCAATACACTGAGTAAACTCAAAAAATTTGTCACCAACAAGATAAAAGAGTTGGAAACAAAGCCTGAATATTTTGATCAGTTACGTGATTACAAAAAAATTGAAGAAAAACTCACTTCAAGCATAACTTCACTTAAGAAATAAACTTCTCAATCTTTTACTCGATTATCTTTGCCGCAGAATTTATTTTATGCAGCGAAGAATAAGAACACGATTTGCTCCCAGCCCAACAGGCCCTTTACACATGGGCGGTGTGCGCACAGCATTATATGCCTGGCTGTTTGCTAAAAAAAATGCAGGCGATTTTTTATTACGTATAGAAGATACCGATCAGAACCGCTTTGTTCCCGGTGCTGAACAATATATCATTGATGCACTACACTGGTGTGGCATTACCATTGATGAAGGTGTTTCTGTTGGTGGAACACATACGCCATACAGACAGAGTGAACGAAAAGAAATTTACAGAAGCTATGCCATGCAACTCGTTGAGTCCGGCAATGCCTATTATGCATTTGATACTGCACATCAATTAGAACAGCAGCGCAAAAATGCAGAAGAAAAAAAAGAAACCTTTTCTTATGGCAGTGCAACTAGAATGAAGCTTAATAATTCATTGGCATTAAGTGTTGACGAAGTTAAAGAACTACTTTCAAAGAATGTTGCTTATGCTATCCGGTTGAAAATTCCGGAAAATGAAACTATAACTTTTACAGATCTCATTCGTGGTGTAGTTAGCTTTGACTCTAATTTAGTTGATGATAAAGTGTTGCTTAAAAGTGATGGCATGCCTACCTATCATTTAGCACATATTGTTGATGACTACCTGATGGAAATAACACATGCCATCAGAGGTGAAGAGTGGCTGCCTTCGGCTCCTGCTCATATATTAATTTATCGTTATCTCGGACTAACTGCACAAATGCCACACTATGCCCACCTTCCATTATTACTAAAACCTGATGGTAAAGGAAAACTCAGCAAGCGTGATGGTGACAGATTAGGATTTCCTGTCTTTCCTCTTGAATGGAAAGACCCTTCAACAGGTGAGGTTTCTAGTGGCTACCGCGAGAGTGGTTACTACCCCGAAGCATTTGTTAATATGCTTGCAATGCTTGGTTGGAATCCCGGAACAGCGCAGGAAATTTTTAATATGAACGAACTCATTGCAGCATTTTCTTTAGATCATGTTCACAAAGCAGGTGCACGTTTCGATCTTGAAAAAACAAAATGGTACAACACACAATGGATGCTGCGACAACCCAATGAAGCCATTGCAAAACGAATTAAACCTATGGTTGCAACACGCACTGGAATCAGTGCAGATGATGTGCGCCTCTCTGATAATTATCTAACAGCATGTGTGGCATTGTTAAAACCCCGTGTTCAGTTTGAGAAAGAAATGCCTGAAAAAGGAATATATCTTTTTAAAGCACCGTCAGAATTTGATCAGACAGTAATCTCTAAAAAATGGAAAACTGAATTTATTTCATTTTTCAAAATGCTCTCTGATGAATTTATGACTTTACAGGACTGGAGTAGTCAACTTGCCGAGCAAACTTTTAAAACTACTGCTGAAAAAAACAATATCAAACCCGGTGAAGTACTTCAACTCTTTCGCGTATTTGTTAGTGGGCAGGCACAAGGTGTTGACCTTTTTCCAATGATTCAACTGCTTGGAAAAGACGAAGTGATTAAAAGATTAGAAACTGCGTTGAAGTTTGTTTAATACCAGCAATATATTTTCTAAGCCCTGAAAGAACTACGGTTTACACTGCTCCTGCATATTACATTCTTTCAGGATTGGTATTAATTTTTAATACGTATCAATTGGTGAGTATAATTGTACTGTATGGCGCAACCGTAATTTTGTTTCCTTTAACAGTAGTTTGCTTTGATGTCTGAAAAATCGGATTTACAAGTTCGTTGTCTTTTTCTTCTTTAGTAAGTGTAACGGCCGTTGCACTAACGTTGTTAATTATCAAAACACGCATCTGATTATAAATGCGGTAATATGCCATTATACTTTTATTGCTCAAAGAAGAGTTTTCAAATTGACCATACTGCAACGCTCTGTTGTCTTTGCGCAAAGAAATGATTCTTGAATAATGATTCCACAGCGACTGATCTTCTTTTATCTGAACCATTGCAGGCTCAACGGTTTTATCTGTACTGTATTTCGGCTTCATCCATTTAGGTCGCATTTCATCTTCTTTTTCAGGAGCAAACAACATGGGTTCACGAATAAACTCATCAGGCTTTTCTCCCTTCATCCCAATCTCTTCCCCATAATAAATGTATGGAATTCCGGGAAGGGTAAATAAAATATTGGCTGCAAGCTTTGCTTTGTCAACATTATTTCCAACCTCACTCATCAATCTGTTCTGATCGTGATTGGTAAGGAAAATAACATCCCTATAATCTTTATTTGCTGTTTTATAGTGCGTGATTATTTTTTCCATTCTCACAGGAAAATTACCTGCATTCTCATTCTTCAGAGATTGAACAACCTCACGTGACAAATCAAAGTCAAAACAAGCATCGAGTGGTTTAAGATATGGTGCTACAACATCAGAAGAATTGTCCACCTCGCCTACTAAAAAGATATGCTTGTTAATGCTTCTTACATAAGCAGAAATCATATTCCAGAAGCCAACATTTTTGATGTGATCATTAAAAATATGCTGTGCAGCATCCAATCTGAATCCATCTACTCCCAAATCAATCCAAAATTTTAAAATTCGTTGTGCTTCCTCCACAACCTGTGTATTGTCGTAGTTCCAGTCAGGCATTTCAGGACTGAAGAAACCATAATAGTATGCTTTTCCAACTGTATTCCCTTTTTCATCTTTTGGCAGATGCCATTTGTCTTTCTCCGTTGCAGGAGGGTTGTTACTCCACAAAAAATAGTTTCGCATTGCACTTGCCGGATTTTTTACTGCTTCTAAAAACCAGGGATGTTTGCTGCTGCAATGATTTAGTGGTATATCTAAAATCACCTTAAATCCTTCTGCATGAGCATCTTTTAAAAAGTATTGAAACGATTCTATGTTTCCATATTCCGGTGATAATTTATTATAATCCGTCACATCGTATTTATGGTATGAAGGCGAAGCAAATACCGGGCTGATTAAAATTGCTTCTGCACCTAATTTTCTGAGGTAGTCCCATTTGGCAGTAATACCTTTAAGGTCGCCAATGCCGTCACCGTTGCCATCACTAAAGGAGCGGACAAAAATATGATAAGTAACACTGTTAGGCCAGTCTTGATCAGGCTGAGACACATTAAGAGTTATGGGTTGCTGTGCCATTAGCAGACTAAGGTTTATAAAAGTGAGTAATAAAACAAGACGAATTTTCATTTCTATATTTCATAAATAAAAGGCGATATTAAAGAAAAAGAATCATTTGCCAATGAATTACTTTTGTATCCAAAATTTTGCATTATGCACCAACTAATTTTATCCGGTATTGAATGTTATGCGCACCATGGCTGTTTATCACAAGAAACCGTTATTGGTGGCCGCTATCGTGTGGATATCACTTTTTATGCCGACCTGAGTATTGCAGCAAACTCCGATAATCTGACTCAGACTATTGATTATGTCGAAGTCAATGAAATGGTTAAAACACAAATGGCCATTCCGTCAAAACTTATAGAACATGTTGGCAATCGCATTGCACAAAAAATGAAAGAACGTTTTACAATATGCAGTAAAATAAAAGTGGCCATAACCAAATATAATCCTCCTGTAAAGGGTTTTATTAGTGAAGCTACATTTGTAATTGAAGCTTAATGTAACCAGTTCGGCTAATTAATCGTTTAAAACCATTTATTTCAGTATTTTCACTCTTGTTGCCGCAAGCAAAATATTTTTACATTTGCCGCCAGTAAATAGGGTCGCGTGGCCGAGTGGCTAGGCAGAGGTCTGCAAAACCTTGTACAGCAGTTCGAATCTGCTCGCGACCTCACTCAAAATCCCGCCTCCCATAGCGGGATTTTTTGTTTTATTCAGGTAACCATTTACACTGCCACCTCGTATAATTTTTTAATATTTCTTATACCCGGAGCAATGCAATCCAATAAATGGTCTTTTAAAATTGATAAAAAGCTTTACGTCATTTTTATCTTGCTTATTGTTATCACCTTAGCCAATGCCTTTATAAGCACCTATATTATTGACAAAAGCAAAAACATCACCATAGAAATTGCAGAAGTAACTACACCTTCGCAATCGGCAATTTCCGACCTTACTCAGTTAGTAAACAATTCATGGCTTCAGGCAACCAATGTAGCTTTTCGCAAAAATAAAGCTGCCTCCATCAGCGAACTTCAGTTTATTAACGAAACACAATATCCTGCACTAAAAAAAGAACTTAAACACCTTTCAGAATCTTGGCAACAAAAGGAACAGCTTGCCTTAGTCGGTCTATTCGAAAAATACGACCGTTTAATTTATTTTGAATCACAGCTGATTGAGAAAGCTCGTGTTAGTACAGAAAATAATGTAGAGATATTAGAAACACAAATTACCCCACAAGTACAGGAAATTACTGCTCTGTTAAGCGACTTCAACATAAAAAAACGCGCTGAAACTACCGCTAAACAAAAAGAAATGATTCAGTCGTTTATAGTTTTGATGGCTGTTGTTTTAGGTTTGGCAATGGTTATTATTAATTTCATTATCGTAATTACTTTGTTTCTGAATAAACAGGTTGTTAACCCATTAATGAAAATAAGACGCTATCTGTTGCAGTTAGGAAAAGGTGAGTTGCCTGAACTTAATATTAAAACACCTAAGAATGCCGTTGGCGAAATGATAGATGCACTTAAAATGCACGTAAGCGGATTGAATCGGACAGCAGAGTTTGCCAACAATATAGGTCAGGGAAAATTTGATTATCACTTTGAACCATTGAGTGAAAATGATGTTCAGGGTAAAGCGCTTCTTGATATGCGCAGCAAATTAAAGGCGGCCAGCGAGGAAGATGCTTCGCAAAAATGGATTTCAGAAGGTCTTGAACGAATCAGTGTCTTGAATAAAGATTATACCCTCGATATGCAGGTACTTTGCAATAACCTGATAAAAGAAGTTGTTGAATATTCCAGTGCCTGTCATGGAACGGTGTTTTTATTAGACACAAAAGATGAATCGCTGCATGAAGTTGACTTAAAAGGAATCTACTGTAGAAGTCATCAACTTACCGACTTACACATAGAGTGGATTAAACATCAGCTGGTAAAAAAATGTATTGACAATAACGAAAGAATAGAAACAAGTTTGCTTTTTGACATTAGAAAAGACGGAGAAAATAAGTCTATGCCTTGTTCTGTTTTTGTCATGCCGCTATTTGCATCCGGTCGTGTAATTGGTGCTTTAGAAATTGCATCATTAAACAAACTCACTGCTTCAGGATTAAATTATCTGCAACGGCTAATTGAGCCGGTATCTGCAAGTATTTATGCAGTATATTCCAATGCACTCACTCGCGAATTGCTTGAAGAAAGTATTATGCAATCTGAGGAGTTGGTAGCACAAAAACAAGAGTTGGCACAGGTAAATCAAAACCTTACTATTAAATCTGAGGAGTTGGAGATTTCACAAAAAGAATTGAAAAAGCAGCAAGAAGAATTAAAGGCTGCTAATATAAATCTTGAAATCAAAGCACATCTGCTCGAAGAAAGAAGTCTTGCTGTTGAAGAAGCACGTCAATCACTGGCTTTTAAAGCAACCCAGCTTGAGCAAACCAATAAGTTTAAATCGGCATTTCTTGCAAACATGTCGCATGAGCTTCGCACACCATTAAACAGCATTTTGATTCTTGCCAAACTGCTTGCAGGAAATAAAAATAAAAACCTCACGGACAAACAAATTGAACATGCAAGTGTCATACATAAGTCGGGATCTGATTTATTATTGCTTATTAATGATATTCTTGACATTTCAAAAATTGAAAGCGGTAAGCTGGAATTTGTTTTTGAAAAAATGAATATTGAGACCGTTGCAAACGACATCAACCTGTTGTTTAAAGAATTTGCCAGCGAAAAACAGATTAACTTTCAGGTAAAAGTTTGGGATAATTGTTATCCGGAAATGGTGAGCGATAAGTTGCGTCTGGAACAAGTTATAAAAAATCTAATCTCCAATGCTTTGAAGTTTACTGATAAAAACGGGCATGTTAGTCTTGATTTCAGAAAAGCGACTACAGAAGATTGCAAGACTCACAATCTACTCTTTGAAGAAGATATTATTGCAATTAGCGTAACTGACTCAGGAATTGGAATTCCCGTTGAAAAACAAAAGCAGGTATTTGAAGCATTTAAGCAGGCCGATAACAGTACAAGCAGAAAATATGGTGGTACAGGACTTGGTCTTACCATCAGTCGCGAAATAGTTCAAATTCTCGGTGGTGAAATTGTTTTAGAGAGTACGCCTGGTAAAGGAAGTACGTTTACTGTTTTTATTCCATTTTTTGCATCATGCGAAAGCAAACATGATAATCCTGTAAAAAAAGTAATCACACAAGCAGAAACTGAGAAACAAGAAACTGAAAATACAAAAAAAGAATTACCATTAATCAATACCATTGTTTCAAAGTTTCCTGATAATGACTTTACCGATGACAGAAATTTTATCACACCCTTCGATAAGGTAATTCTAATTCTTGAAAAAGACATTACATTTCTTAAGACACTGATAGATTACTGTCACATTTTTAACTACAAAGCTATTGCATCACAGAATGGCGAAACAGGTATTTTACTTGCTAAGAGTTATCATCCACACTTCATTCTCCTTGATCACAATCTACCTGACATTGATGGCGGAACCTTACTTAAAAATATACGTTCGGAGCAAAAGCTTTGTAATATTCCTATCCATATCATCAGCGAGCTTAAACCTACTCAAGGTTTAATAAATGAGTTTAATATAACGGCTTTTCATCACAAACCTTTAAACAAAAAGCAACTCGAAAATGTAATGAATCAGCTACAAGCACCTGAAAATATTCCACAGGAAGAAACCGTTGTTGAGCAGGCTTTTCATGAGTCGTCATTAAGTGGGAAAACCATTCTGATGGCAGATGATGATTTGCGAAATATTTATGCCTTAACTACATTAATTGAAAGTGCAGGAGCCAATCTTATTTATGCTTATGATGGAAAAGAAGCTATAAACAAACTTGAAAAAAATCCGCATGTTGACATTGTATTAATGGATGACCTGATGCCGGTAATGAATGGAGTTGATGCTATTACTGAAATACGTAAAGCCGCTCAATTTAGGAATATTCCTGTACTGGCTGTTCTTTCAGGCTCTGATGCTCAGGAAAAAGAAAAATGTCTCCTTGCCGGTGCTACCGATACTTTATCAAGACCATTAAACAACGATCAGATATTAAATAAAATTAAGTTTCTGCTTTATCAATAATTTTACAGACATGCTGTACGGCCACCATCAACAACAACATTGGTGCCGTTGATATAACCCGCAGCCGGAGAAGCTAAAAATGCAATTGCTGCCGCTGTTTCTTCCGGATTGGCAAATCGTTTGGCGGGAATTTCTGTAGTCAGTGATTCTACAACTTCTTTTTCTGTCTTTCCTGTCTTTTGTACTTTATCTGCAATAATCTGTTCCAATCGTGATGTCAGTGTTGCACCGGGCAATACATTGTTTACCGTTATTCCAAATGGCGCCAGTTCTATTGACATGGTTTTACTCCAGTTGCCTACTGCTGCTCTAATCGTATTTGAAACACCAAGTCCCTTAATGGGTTGTT
Source organism: Bacteroidetes bacterium UBA6661 (assembly GCA_002455375.1). Classification (GTDB taxonomy): domain Bacteria; phylum Bacteroidota; class Bacteroidia; order AKYH767-A; family OLB10; genus OLB10. Next base: position 51,406 of record DKKR01000030.1, on the reverse strand, counting down.
TCACTGAGGTGGAGATGACATTAATAATTCTTCCATAACCCATCTCCTTCATTCCGGCTATACATTCCTGTGCCAGATAATGATTGCAAATCAAATGTTCTTTAAATGCCTGAATAAAACTTTCTGCTGTGGCATCAGTAATATTTCCTGCCGGAGGACCGCCTGCATTGTTTATCAGAATATTGAACCCGCCATTTTTATTTATGTATTCATGAACTTGCTGTCTTACATTTTCCGGAGCAGAAAAATCAGCCACAATATAGTCAGGTACTGACTTACTAAGTGTGCTTAATTCCGCAGCTACTGTTTTTAGTTTTTGTTCATTTCTTGCCAACAGCACTACCTTTGCACCAAGAAGACAAAGTTCTTTTGCTGCTGCCTTACCTATGCCTTGTGTGCTACCACAAACAAGGGTTTTTTTATTTGTTAAATCCAGATTCATAATGCAAATGTACCTGACTTAATTTGATAAACATTTTTTTAGCTTAACTTTGGAAAACAAAAAAACACAAAATCATGGCAAATCCAATCGTTGACCAGGTAAGCAAGGCTGCCAATATTAATCAGGAACAAGCCACCAAAGCAATAGAGGCTGTATCAGCTGCATTGAAAGAAAAATTACCATATCTGTTACATAACCAAATAGACATCCTACTAACCGGAGGTAACTTATCTGATGGTGTTAAACAAAAATTTGAGACCCTAAAGGATGATCTTGAAAGCTCGGCAAAAGACCTTGGCACAAAAGCACAGGAGTTTACCGAAGAAGTATCTAAGAAACTCAACAATCTATTTCAAAAATAAAATTTTAAAATTATGGCAGTCAGCAAACCTTTTAATCTTCAGCAGTGGGTTGAAGAAAACCGTCATCTGTTAAAACCCCCAGTAGGCAACAAACAAGTTTATATAGACAATAAAGATTTTATTGTCATGATTGTTGGTGGTCCTAACTCAAGAAAAGATTACCATTTTGAAGATGCAGAAGAATTGTTTTATCAAATAGAAGGAGATATTGTAGTAAAAACCATTCAGGATGGAAAACCTGTTGATGTTCCTATCAAGCAAGGTGAAATGTTCTTATTACCACCACGTGTTCCACACAGTCCACAAAGAGGTGCAAACACAATTGGTTTAGTAGTAGAGCGCTATCGTAAGCCTGATGAAATGGATGCCTGCATGTGGTTTTGCGAAAAATGCAATCACAAACTATATGAAGAGTTTTTCCCATTGAAAGATATTGTAAATCAATTGCCTGTGGTGATGAACGATTTCTACAATTCACTCGAAAAAAGAACTTGCAGTCAATGCAAGGCTGTTATGGAGCCTCCTGTTCCGGCTAAATGATGAAACCTGAGGTGAATTTTTTTAAGGAAGATGTGCAATTTCGCCTGATTGGTAAGGAAGCTGTGTCTTCTTGGCTGGCGGATTGTATTAAAAAGCACCATAAAAAACCCGGTACATTAAATTTTATATTCTGCTCTGATGAGTTTTTATACTCAATGAATATCAAATATCTGAATCACAAAACATTAACAGATATTATCACCTTTGATTATTCAGAAAAATCTATTATATCAGGTGATATTTTTATCAGTATTGACAGAGTTAGAGAAAATGCTAAACTATTGAAAAACAGTATAAAAGATGAGCTACACCGTGTCATGATTCACGGTGTACTTCATTTATGTGGATATAGTGATAAAAAGGCTGCCGATAAAGAAAAAATGACAAAGGCAGAAAACAAATACCTATCTTTGCGAACCTTTTGATTTAAAAGGGGTTACAAATATATTTCAACAGTTTTTAAAAGTTTCACGTGAAACCAAGTGTTTTGGTTTTTATTATTGCTATTATATGATTCAAGGGTATGATATCGTAGTGGTGGGTGCGGGCCATGCCGGCTGCGAAGCAGCAGCAGCAGCGGCCAATATGGGCAGTCGTGTTTTATTGATTACAATGAACATGCAAACCATTGCGCAAATGAGCTGTAATCCAGCTATGGGCGGTGTTGCAAAAGGACAAATTGTTCGCGAAATAGATGCTTTAGGAGGCTATTCCGGTATAGTTTCTGACAAATCAGCTATACAATTCAGAATACTTAATCGCTCTAAAGGCCCTGCCATGTGGAGTCCACGTACACAAAATGACAGAATGTTATTTGCCTCAGAATGGCGACAAATGCTCGAAAACACACCTAATGTTGATTTCTGGCAGGATATGGTTAGTGCTTTAATTATTGAAGATAACAAACTAAAAGGTGTTGTAACAAGCATGGGACATCAGGTACGATGCAAAGCAGTAGTACTTACCAATGGAACCTTTTTAAATGGCATTATTCATATCGGTGAAAAGCGCTTTGGCGGTGGCCGTTCGGGAGAAAAAGCTGCAACTGGCATCACAGAGCAGTTAGTAAACTTGGGTTTTGTAAGCGGCAGAATGAAAACAGGAACACCTCCGCGCTTAGATGGTCGCAGCATAGACTATTCAAGATTAGAAGAGCAAAAGGGTGATGAAAACCCCGGTAAATTCTCCTTCACTAACACAAAACCTCTCTCTGCACAACGCAGCTGCCATATAACCTATACCAATGAAGAGGTGCACGGTATCTTAAAAACGGGATTCGAAAAATCGCCCATGTTTACAGGCAGAATTCAAGGACTTGGACCAAGATACTGCCCGTCTATAGAAGATAAAATAAACCGCTTTGCAGATAAAGATCGTCATCAGCTTTTTATTGAACCCGAAGGATGGAATACAGTAGAAATTTACCTGAATGGATTTTCATCCAGCCTCCCCGAAGAAGTACAATATGCTGCGCTTAAAAAAATACCCGGACTGGAAAACGTAAAAATGTTCAGACCCGGCTATGCAATAGAATATGATTACTTCCCTCCTCTTCAATTAAACCTGACCTTGGAGACTAAAAAAATAGAACATCTTTATTTTGCAGGTCAAATAAACGGAACCACCGGTTATGAAGAAGCCGCCTGTCAGGGTTTGATTGCTGGAATAAATGCTCACCTTAAATTAAATAATCAAAATCCATTAATTTTAAAACGCTCTGATGCCTATATTGGAGTATTGATTGATGATCTTGTAACTAAAGGAACCGATGAACCTTATCGTATGTTTACGAGCCGTGCAGAATTTCGTACGCTTTTAAGACAAGATAATGCAGACATCAGGTTGACTCCGGTAAGTCATCAGATTGGTTTGGCCGATGCACAAAGATTTTCACGTGTAACAGAAAAAAAACAGGCCGTGGACAGAATAATTGAAGCATGCAGATCTGAAAGTATTTCGCCAGCAGAAATTAATAGCTACCTTAATTCAAAAGAGTCTGCAGAACTTTCACAAAAAGTAAAAGTCATTCAGGTTTTAAATCGTCCAGGAATAAATTTAGCTGATCTTATAAAGCATTCAGCCTCTTTATCTGAAAAATTATCATTCATAAATCCCGAATTAAAAAACGAAGTCATTGAGCAGGCTGAAATAGCCATGAAATATGAAAGTTACATTGCAAAAGAGTTTGAACACACGGTTAAACTTAATAAGTTAGAGAATCTTATTTTGCACGAAGATTTTAATTATGATAAAATAAAATCATTGAGTGCAGAAGCACGACAAAAGCTTTCTGTTGTTAAACCACAAACATTAGGACAAGCTTCCCGGATAAGCGGTGTTTCTCCTTCTGACATATCTATCTTAATGGTTTATTTAGGAAGATAATAAAAGTGTCGTTTCACGTGAAACTAAAGACTACCTGATGGTGGTCTTTTTTTATTTTTGCCCCTGTATGGAAATACTTAATGAATGCCCCGCTTGTGGGACTAATGCTAAAATTGAATACTTAACCTGTAAAGACTTTGGTTATTCGGGATCCTACTTCACTATTAATCAATGTGTTAGTTGTAAATTGTTATTCACTTCGCCAAGACCTGATGCGTCTGAGATAGGCGCGTACTATAAGTCTGATGACTACGTTTCCCATACCAATAAAAGCAAAGGAATTATTAATAGGTTATATCCAATTGTTAGGAATATAGCTGTAAATCAAAAAGTTAGATTGATTAAAAAACTGATTCCTAAAAACTCCTCTGTTGCTGATTTAGGTGCAGGAAATGGATACTTCGTAAAAGCGGTTTTAAAAGCCGGTTTCCCTATTAAAGGTTATGAACCATCCCTCGAGGCAATTAAACTTGCAAAAGAAACTTTTAATACTGACTTACACCCTATTGAAACATTTTATACTACTGGTAATGAAGAGTTTAACTGTATAACCCTTTGGCATGTATTAGAGCATATTCATACACTTCAAGAAACCTTAAACCATATCAAAATAACGCTTAAAAAAAATGGAATTCTAATCATAGCAGTACCCAATCCTGCTTCTAAAGATGCTGAATATTATAAAGAATTTTGGGCCGCTTATGATGTGCCAAGACACCTTTATCATTTTACTCCTGAAGCATTAGAAAAGTTAATAGGATCGTTTAATTTTACATTACTAGATAAAAAACCCATGCTATTTGACTCTACCTATGTTTCATTATTAAGTGAACGTTATAAAGCCAAATCGTCAAAAGCTGTGCAAATTTATAACGCACTTTACAGAGGTATCCATTCCAATATGCATGCAGCTATTTACACTGGAAATTATTCAAGTCTGATTTATATTTTCAGAAAAAACAGTTAGTCTGTAATAACAATTTCTGAATCATTCAATTCACCTTCGTTTCTAAGTGCAAGAAGCAATCTCGCAACAGCAACTACATCTTTCTGACAATACTTTACTATTCTTCTTAAGTCCTTATCTTTCCAATACACATGCCAGACCTCGCTGCCATCAATTTCATCTTTAGGGCTGGGAATATTAAATATATGAGTCAGTAATTTCAGAGGTGTATAGCTTTTATAATCTCCAAAACGCCACATGTCCATAGTATCTAAATGTTGTACTTCCCATGGCTTCTTACCACCAATATTCAAAATATCAGGAATCCTTACTTTATTTAAAAGCATGCGTCTGCACAAGTAAGGAAAATCAAACTCTTTACCATTATGTGCACATAACAAATGTGATGATTTATTATAATTATTCGTTAATAACTCCCTGAATTTCAATAACAAATCTGTTTCATCGTCACCCCAAAAAGACTTAACTATAAAATATCTTCTGTTACTTTCAGTCATAAACCAACCAACAGAAATGCATACTATCTTGCCAAACTCAGCATAAATACCTGCTCTTGGATACAAACTCTCTGCTGTATCAGTATCAACCTTCTTTAAATGGAGCGCCTTATAATCCCACAAATCTTTGTCAAAACCGGGTAAACGTGCATAAGATTCAAATTGAGGAACAGTTTCAATGTCTAAGAAAAGTATCTTTTCTAAATTTAGGTTGTCGGCCATAGTATTTTTGTTTAAGGTATAATCAATGGTAAAAATATACTTTTCATTTCAAGTTTAGTTATTTTTTATACTTTTGTGGCGTATTTGGTAAGTGAAGGGGACAATGTCCCCTTTTTTATTCATTACCCGTTTAAGATGATTGCAGAACAAATACATGAATTAATTAAGGTCTATCTTGCTGACAAAGACCTGTTTCTGGTGGATATAAAAGTTACTCCCGGAAAAATAACTGTTTTGGTTGATAAGCCGGCAGGTATTACTATTGATGAATGTGTATCACTCAATCGTTATCTATACAAGGAGATGGAATCGTCAGGTGTGTTTGAGAATAAAGAGTTTGAAGTAGGTTCACCGGGAATGGATCAACCTTTTAAAGTTCTTGGTCAATATAAAAGACGAATAGGCCGTCCGGTAAAAATCTTACTTAAAGATGGTAAGCAACATGCAGGAATTCTTGTTGATGTCAATGAACAAGAATTGCAATTGCTGGAAACAATTAAAGAAAAAATAGCCGGTAAAAAGGTTGAAAAGCAAATTACAACTACTATGCCGATGCAAAATATTAAAGAAACTAAATTAGAATTTAAATAATAAATCAATACAATGGATCATGCCGTCCTTATAGAATCATTCAGTGAGTTTAAAGACTCTAAAAACATTGATCGTGCCACATTAATGAGTATCATGGAAGACGTATTCCGTGCTATGGTTAGAAAAAAATATGGCGAAGACAACAATGTTGATGTTGTAATCAATACCGATAAAGGTGATGTGGAAATGTACAGAAACCGAACCATAGTAGAAGATGGTATGGTTGAAGATGACAACACCCAAATAGCTTTGAGCGATGCATTAAAAATTGAATCGGACTTTGAAGTTGGCGAAGATGTTACCGAACAGATTCTTCTTGATGACTTTGGTCGCAGAGCTGTGCTTGCTGCACGTCAGAATTTAGTTGCCCGTATTATGGAGCTTGAAAAAGAATCCATCTATCAGAAATATAAAGATCGCGTAGGAGAAATTGTTACCGGTGAAGTTTATCAGGTTTGGAAAAAAGAAATCATGGTAATGGATGATGAAGGTAATGAATTGTCACTACCTAAAAGCGAACAGATTCCTGCCGACTTCTTTAAAAAAGGAGATACTGTGCGAGCAGTAGTTCTTCGGGTAGAAATGCAGGGTGGAAGCCCAAAAATTATTTTATCGCGCACAGCACCGGTATTCCTCGAGCGTTTGTTTGAGCTTGAAGTACCCGAAGTGTTTGATGGCTTAATTACAATAAAAAATATTGTTCGTGAGCCGGGTGAGCGCGCCAAGGTTGCTGTTGAATCGTATGATGACAGAATTGATCCTGTTGGCGCATGTGTAGGTATGAAAGGTTCGCGAATTCATGGTATTGTTCGTGAACTACGCAATGAAAATATAGATGTAATAAATTACACAAACAATTTATCACTTTACATTCAGCGTGCATTAAGCCCGGCAAAAATTTCTGAAATAAAGCTTGATGATGACACCAAAAAAGCTGCTGTTTATATGAAACCCGATCAGGTTTCATTAGCCATAGGCAAAGGTGGTAATAATATTAAGTTGGCCGGTAAACTTACCGGATTTGAAATTGATGTTTACCGTGATTCTGATGTTGAAGACGATGAAGACGTTGATTTGGATGAGTTTACTGATGAAATTGAACCATGGATTATTGAAGAGTTCAAGAAAATTGGTTGCGACTCAGCTAAAGATGTGCTTGCTATATCCATTGATGATTTGGTAAAACGCACCGACCTTGAAGAAGAAACTATTCGCGAAGTTGTAAGAATTCTGAATGAAGAGTTTGAATAAGCTAAATTTGCAGCCAATATTCATGCTGTAATTAATTTTTAAGATAAAAACATAGACTGTTTAATGTCAGACGAGAAAAAAGACGTACGCTTAAGTAAAGCTACCAAAGATTTGGGTGTGGGTATTGACCACATTATTGAATTTCTGAATAAAAATGGAATTCAAGTGGAAAAGAACCCTAACACCAAAATCAGTGCTGATGCTTTTTCTCTGCTGACGAAAGAGTTTGCACCTGATATGCATGCGCGTCAGGAAGCCAATGAGATTACACGCGAAAAACAAAAACGCGAAAACACCATCATTGAAGTAAAAGATGATTCAGGCAAATCAGTATCTGAGTCAGAAACCGATGATGAATTGGCTGATAAACTACTTAGCATAAAGCAACAGGCAACAGAAAAACAAGCTACTGCTAAAGCAAAAGAAACCAAAGAGAAAACAACTAAAGCAAAAGCTGTAAAAGCAGAAGAACCTGCACCTGTAGCCGAAGTTGAAAAACCGGTTGCAGCTAAAGAAAAAACAAAAGAGCCGGAAGTTGTTAAAGCAAAAGCAAGCAAGCTTGAAGGTCCTAAAATTCAGGGTAAGATAGATCTTGAAAGTACAGACAAGAAAAAGAAAAAAACAACTAAGAAAGAAGAAATAGCTGCCGAAGAACCAAAGAAAACTACAGCAAAGAAAAAGGCAGAAGTTGAAGTAAAAGAGGAAGAGCCAAAGAAAAAGAAACCCACAAAGAAAAAAGAAGACGAAGAAGTAAAACAAATTGAAGAAGTAGCTGCTGTAACAACGAAGGAGGAACCTGTTGCTGTTGTTGAGGCACAGCCTGAGGTAGTCACTGAGGCAACCCCGGTTACTGCCGAAACTGACAAAACTGTTACTGTTGAAACAGAACAAAAAACAGATGATACAACTCCTCCTGAATTATTCAGAACGGATCGTGAAAAATTGACAGGTCCAACTATTTTAGGAAAGATAAACTTACCCGTTGATCCGCCTAAAAAAAAGCCCGTTGCCACTTCATCAGAAGATGACAGAAAGAAAAAGAGAAAAAGAAAAGATAAGAAGGTTGACATTGGAAAGGCTGGCAATCAACCACATCAGGGTGGTGCACCACGTACAGCAGGAGGGCAGAGACCCGGTGGAGGACATGGTGATTTTAAACGCAGAAATGATTTCCGGAATAAACCGGCAGAAGCTAAACCTGAAGTTACTGATAAAGAAATTCAGGATCAGATTAAAGCCACTTTAGCACGACTGAGTGGTGGAGGAAAATCCAAGTCATCTAAACTTAAAAAACTTAAACGCGAACAAGTTCAGGAAGAATTACAATCACAACTTGAGCAGGAAAGTAACGAAAAGAAAGTAATTAAGGTAACTGAGTTTGTAACGGCCAGCGAATTGTCGAAGTTGCTTGGTGTACCTATTAATCAGATTATATCAACCTGTATGAGTCTGGGTATGGTTGTGTCCATCAACCAGCGCCTTGATGCAGAAACACTAAGTGTTGTGGCCGAAGAGTTTGGTGCAACTGTTGAATTCGTTTCAGTAGAAGTACAGGAAGCTATTAAAGACGTTGAAGACAAACCCGAAGACCTGAAGCCACGTGCACCAATTGTAACAGTAATGGGTCACGTAGATCACGGAAAGACTTCTTTATTAGATTACATCAGAAAAACAAATGTTATTTCAGGCGAAGCAGGTGGAATAACGCAGCACATAGGAGCCTACGAAGTACAACTTGACAATGGCAAGAAAATAGCTTTTCTTGATACACCGGGACACGAAGCATTTACAGCTATGCGTGCCCGTGGTGCAAAAATTACCGATGTTGCCATAATTGTAATTGCAGCAGATGACAGCGTAATGCCGCAAACTATTGAGGCAATAAACCATGCACAGGCTGCAGGCGTTCCAATTGTTTTTGCAATAAATAAAATTGATAAGCCGGGAGCTAATCCTGAAAAAATTAAGGAGCAGCTTTCTAAAATGAATATATTGGTTGAAGATTGGGGAGGTAAATTCCAGGTACAGGAAATTAGTGCTAAACAAGGACTGAATGTTGACCTGTTACTTGAAAAAGTTTTGCTAGAAGCTGAGTTGCTCGATCTAAAAGCCAACCCAAATAAAAATGCAATTGGCACAGTAGTAGAATCATCATTAGATAAAGGACGAGGATACATTGCAACCGTGTTGGTTCAATCCGGTTCATTGAAAACTGGTGATGTAGTACTTGCTGGATGCTACAGTGGCCGCGTAAAAGCGATGTTCAACGAGCGTGGAAATAAAAGAATCCATGCAGGACCTGCAACACCGGTTTTGATTCTTGGTCTTAATGGTGCGCCACAAGCCGGTGATCAGTTTAATGTGATGGACGATGAAAGAGAAGCCAGAGAAATTGCCAACAAACGATTGCAGTTGCAGCGCGAACAAGGTATTCGTACACATAAGCATATAACACTTGATGAAATAGGAAGACGTTTGGCAATAGGAAACTTTAAAGAACTTAATGTAATAGTAAAAGGTGATGTGGATGGTTCTATTGAAGCGCTTGCCGATTCATTACTTAAACTTTCAACAGCAGAAGTGCAGGTTAATGTCATTCACAAATCAGTTGGTGCCATTACAGAATCTGATGTTCTCTTGGCATCAGCATCAAACGCCATCATTGTTGGCTTCCAGGTACGACCTTCAGTAAATGCACGCAGACTTGCAGAAAAAGAAGAGATTGAAATAAGGCTCTACAGCATTATCTATGACGCTATCAATGAAATTAAAACGGCTATGGAAGGAATGCTTGCGCCTGAGTTTGAAGAAAAGATTGTCTGCAATATTGAAGTGCGTGAAACATTTAAAATACCAAAGGTTGGAACTATTGCAGGCTGTATGGTACTTGATGGAAAAATGACAAGAAATACTGCCATCAGGGTTATTCGTGATGGTATTGTAGCATATACCGGCAAACTTGCATCACTCAAGCGTTTTAAAGATGATGTAAAAGAAGTTTCTGCAGGATTTGAGTGTGGTTTGAATATAGAAGGCTACAACGATATTAAAGTAGGCGACATAATTGAAGGCTATGAGCAGGTTGCCGTTAAACGAACATTAACCGTATAATATGAAACGGATTTTAATTTTATTAATTATATTCTTGTCTGCACTTACTTTTCAAAATGTAAATGCACAATGCAGTGTTTGCAGGGCCGGGGCAGAAAGCAGTGTTGAACAAGGATACAAAGCCGGTAAAGGCCTAAATAAAGGAATACTTTATTTAATGGCTGTTCCCTATGTTATGGTTGGTGTTGGCTTTTATTTTTTTTACAATAAAATCAAGAAAAAAGAAACTAAAGAAGTTTAATTATTATATCTAACTGTTTAATTACAACGCGTAACATGCAATTACGAAACCTTGTAAGTAAGCAACTCCTCAAACAACGTCTTGCCGAAGAAAAATTCAATAGAAAAACTGTTTCTTTCTACAGGTATTTTAAAATTGAGGATGTTGAAGATTTCAGAAATCATCTTTATATTGACTTCGAAGCACTAAACATATTCGGAAGAGTGTATGTTGCAACAGAAGGGATTAATGCACAAATCAGCGTTCCTGAACATAATTGGGATGTTTTTAAAAATTATCTTGAAAAACAACCTTTGCTTAAAAGTATGCCACTCAAAATTGCCATTGAAGATAATGGCAAGTCGTTCTACAAACTTATCGTTCGCATAAAATCAAAAATAGTTGCTGATGGTTTAAACGACAATACATTTGATGTTACCAATGTGGGTAATCATCTCTCTGCAAAAGAGTTTAATGAGGCTATGCAACAGTCAGGAACCATTGTTATTGATATGCGAAATCACTACGAAAGTGAAGTGGGCTTTTTTAAAGATGCTTTAAAGCCTGATGCTGATACATTTCGTGATGCGCTGCCACAAGCAATTGAAATGACCAAGACTAATAAAGACAATAAAATTTTATTGTACTGCACTGGCGGCATTCGTTGTGAAAAGGCAAGTGCTTATTTTAAGCATCATGGTTACAAGGATGTAAATCAACTTTATGGTGGCATCATTCAATATGCAAGAGAAGTAAATGCTGAACATTTAGAAAATAAATTTCTGGGAAAGAATTTTGTGTTTGATGAAAGAATGGGCGAGAGAATAAGTGATGATATTGTTAGCACATGCCATCAATGTGGTGCCAAATGCGATACACATGTTAACTGTGCCAATGATGATTGCCACTTGTTATTTATTCAGTGCGACTCATGTAAAACAACTTATGAAGGCTGTTGTACTCCTGAATGTAAAGCTATTATTAACCTACCTGAAGAAGAACAAATACGACTTCGTAAAGGACGTGCTAAAAAACATGCACATGCTGTTTACAAAAGCAGGCTAAGACCTGATTTGAAAAAAATTCTGAAATAAATTATTTCATTCCCATTTTATCACGCCACATCTGATTAAATGATTTTGTAGCGGGCTCCGGCAGTTTGCGTATTCCGGTTTTAGATTTCAAAAAAAGTGTTTCTACGGCATAGCGTAATGGATTAACCGTTTTCCAATTCATAAACTCACGCTTAAGCATTGTTTTTCTCCAAACCATATAAAAAAGCCGCTCCTTTTGCGAACGGTGTTTCTGCTGGACATTCTCATGACGCAGATGTAGAAACGAGTTCTTAAAGTCAATATGAACCGGGCAGTGTACATTGCATTTACCACACATATTGCACAATCCTGCATAGTGCCCGTATTCACGTTGTCCTCCGTCAAAAACAGCTCTGATATATGATGGCGGGCCATAATTATTTTCATTGCCTCCTGTTATGCCAATACTTTCTGTTACCGGACATACCACCTGACAAATTCCACAATCAATGCAATGAAGCATTTGTCTTTCTGTCTGACTTTCTAATAATTTACTCCTTCCATTATCAAAAATCAAAACATAAACATCCTGCCGTTGGCTGTTATGTCCAGCACTCGTAATTAAAGAAAAAGATTCTCCTGAATTGCTTTTTTGAAGTGATTGCAGCGACATCAGCAGTTCAAGTTCATTTACAGAAGAAATCAATTTGTCAACCGATGCAAGTAAAATTTTAACATCGCTTTCATAAAAATTTTTGTCAGAGAAACAAGCAACTGTTGCCGGTTCTGCAGCAACAAAAATTGCATCACAAATGCTGATTTTGTTCTTAGTATTGATAGATGAAGGTTGATTTAATTTTTCAGTTTCAAGTTCGTTGTAGCACGTGTGGATATGAATTTTACTTTGTTGAAATTTATTAACAACAGCATTCAGTTCCAAATGTGCCTGAGCGACATCAACAGCCCATAAAACTTTTATTCCTGCTTTAATTGCATTGGCTTCAAAGGCGATGAGTAATTTGTCGAGACTTTCTGTACTTTTCCAACGATAATATGCCGCCCTGCGGGTTGCCAGTTCATAATCAGAAAAAATCTCTTTCTTTCTGTTTAAAAATATTTGTGGTGCTACAGAAGAAATATTCTTTTGCTGGTCAGCATAAGCTGCTGCATTTTGTTTCAGTTCTGTTTCTTTCAACAACATTATTCCAAACCGTATTTATCAATCAAATAAATCATAGCAGCCATTGTAGCAGCTCCTAACTGCAATTCGCGTCTGTTGACGTTTTCATATACATCATTTGGCGAATGGTGAATATCAAAATAGCGTTGTGTGTCAGGTAACAAACCTAACAAAAAGGTGTTCTGGTTTTTTAAATGTCCTATATCTGCACCTCCGCCATCAAAATTAAAACTGTGAATCTGATAAGGTTCAAACAGATTCTTCCATGACCTTATTTTTTCTTTTTTCAATGAATCCCCTTGTAAAAAAAATCCTCTGGGAGTAAAACCTCCACAATCAGATTCAATAGCTGCAATATGCTTTTCGCCTTTTTGAAGTGCATTTTTTGCATAATACTCACCACCTTTCCCTCCATTCTCTTCATTCATAAATGCAACAGCCCTAATAGTGTGTCGTGGCTTAATACCTGCTTTTTTAAACAGGTTTAATACTTCCATTGCTTGCACCACTCCAGCACCATCATCATGCGCACCTTCACCTGTATCCCATGAGTCAAGATGTCCGCCAACAATAAGATATCCGGCATTTGCATCTGTGCCTTTAATCTCACTAATAACATTGTGAGATGGTGCATCCGGAAGTTGTTTACAGTTCATCTTCAACTTAATTTTAAGTTGCGGATCACTTTTAATCATAGCTGATAATTTTTCAGCATCATTTGTACTTATTGCACAAGCGGGAATTTTTTTAATTGTATCGGGGTAATGTAAAGTACCTGTATGTGGAAAATCATCTAATGAAGGATTTACTGATCGAATAATTACAGCAACAGCTCCTAAGGGTGCTGCTCTTTTAGCTCCTGCCCAACGAATAGCAACAGCAGGACCATAGGCATCAAACGTCATAATTTTCGTTGCATCCATCCGCTGATTAATAAAAACTATTTTACCAGCGCATTTTGCAGCACCAAGTTTATCTAATTCGTCTAATGAACTTACCTCCACAACGTTGGCCATCAGAGTTTTTCCATCTGTTCCAACACTTCCTCCTAAAGCAAGCACATTTAATGGAATTGACTGATTGTTTTTTGAAGAAATTATAGAAGCATTCTCTTTTTCTCCTCTTACCCAATGCGGAACCATGACATCCTGTAAAAAAACCGTGTCTGCACCAAAATCTGTCATCGCTTTTTGTGCCCATAATACAGCTTTATCTGCTTGCGGTGAACCACTAAGCCTGTGTCCGATTTGCTTACACAACGTTTTAAGGTAATGATAAGCCTGTCCGTGCTCTAATGATTCATTGTAAATTTTTCGAAGCATCAAAGAATCCTGCGACTGACCAAAAACAGTTATGAACTGACTGAATAATATAAAAAAAATAACTGCCGTTTTTTTCATCATTTTCTTTCCCTATTTTGGCTGTGAAAGTAAATAAAGAGAGTCTATATTAATTTCACCACTATTAATATTTTTACAGAACAATAATGCGGCTTTGATGTTAAAGTTTAATAAAAGATACAATGTACACAAATCAGTATAAAGCCGGGTGCTGTAACATAGGTGAAGCTGAGATCAGAATAAGGCAAAAATTTCTGATTTTCTTTTTGCTGATTAGTATATTATTAACAATAACCGTTCATTTCTATCATAGCTTGTGGGTTTTTTATCTCCTTTTCCTAACAACATTAGCAACAATCATTCTGTTTGTTGAAGTTGTCAGCAGATTTTGTGTGCTGTTTGCTATTTTTAGTCTCCATAATTTTCATGAACCGGGAAATCTTGATGCTATTGATGACAGGCATTGTAAAAAGAAAGACCGTTTAAGAGCTTTATATATTATTATGGGAGCCATAGTTGTTGCATTACTCTATACTTGGTTGATTTCTGTTTTCTGCTAAATTGTTTTCTAAAACAAAATGGGTAACATACTATAAATTTACTATTTCCTTATAAGTTTTTAGGATGTTTAAATGCTTTAAAAAACATGCTGAAAAGCAGTTCGCGTTACATGCAATTATCAATAGTTTGTGTGACATCAATCATATTAACACATTTTGAACACCCTGTTAATTATTAATACATTTGTTCCGTAAAATTTTAATTAAAATCATCAATATGAAATCAATTCAAAAACACTTAATCAATTTAATGATTGCCGGAATGGGCATAACCCTTTTTGCTGCATGTGGCGGATCTGCAACTAAAGAAGAAAAAGCTGCTGAGTCTAAAGAGATGAAGCAGTACTACGAAGAAGAAAAACAAAAAGAAGACGCTAAAGTTGCTGATGATGGAAAAGGTATTGGAAAGTTTACTGATGTTAAAGTAGATCCAAAACTTGACAAACAAATGGCAGATGCCGGAAAATCTATTTATGATGTAAAATGTTCAGCTTGTCATAAACTAACTGATGAGAAATTAGTAGGACCCGGATGGAAAGGTATTACCGGAAAGCGATCTGCAGAGTGGATTATGAACTTTTCAACCAATCCTGATGAAATGTTAGATAAGGACGCTATTGCTAAAGGTTTGTTGGAGGAGTGTTTGGTGCGTATGCCAAATCAAGGGTTGAGTGATGATGACGCGCGTCATATCTATGAGTATATGCGTGAGAACGATGGTGTAAAATAAGGAACTATAAATAAATTATATAATGAAACAATCGAAAATTAAAAATGTAGTATTGGCGTCAATAGCTGTAATTGCTATTGCTGCACTACCCTCGTGCAAGCCTAAAAATGTGAGTACTGCCACTTCTGGTGATGCAGCAAAAAAGGCCTATGTTGCCCCCGGTAAATATGATGAGTTTTACAACATTGTATCAGGAGGTTTTAGTGGTCAAATGAGTATTTATGGATTACCTTCAGGAAGACTATTCAGAGTAATTCCTGTATTTTCTGTTGATCCTGAAAAAGGATATGGCTATAGTGAAGAATCCAAGGCGATGCTTAACACTTCACACGGATTTGTTCCATGGGATGATTTGCACCATATTTCGTTATCAGAGACTGATGGTGTTCATGATGGTCGCTGGGCTTTCGGAAATGCAAACAACACGCCACGCATTGCACGTATTGACCTGAAAACTTTCAGAACAGCAGAAATCATTGAAATTCCTAACAGTGCAGGAAATCACTCTTCGCCATTTATTACTGAAAATTCAGAGTATGTGGTTGCCGGTACCCGCTTTAGTGTACCCATGTCTAATGGAACAACAGACGTTCCGATTAATACCTACAAAGAAAATTTTAAAGGTACTGTAAGCTTTATCAATGTAGATAAAGAATCAGGAAAAATGGGAATTGCATTCCAAATTTTACTACCAGGTGTTGATTTTGACTTGTCTCGTGCAGGTAAAGGTAAATCTCACGGTTGGTTTTTCTTCAGCTGTTACAATTCTGAAAGAGCAAACACGCTACTTGAAGTTAATGCATCGAAGTTTGACAAAGACTTTATTATGGCCGTTAACTGGAAGAAAGCCGAAGAATATGTAAAAGCCGGAAAGGGTGTTAAGAAAAATGTTTCTTATGCTCATAATACTTATGATGAAAAAACACACACAGCCAATTCGACTATAGAAAAAGAGGTTATCATGCTCGATCCAAAAGACTGTCCTGATATGGTTTATTTAATGCCTTGTCCAAAATCACCACACGGTTGTGATACCGATCCAACAGGTGAATATATTGTTGGTAGCGGTAAGTTGGCTGCTGTTATTCCTGTATTCTCTTTTACAAAAATGCAGGAAGCAATTAACGCTAAGAACTTTGAGGGTGAATATGATGGCTTACCGGTTTTAAAATATGATGCGGTGTTACATGGTGAAGTTAAAAAACCTGGTCTTGGACCATTACACACAGAGTTTGATGCAAATGGAAATGCTTACACTTCATTC
The DNA here is from genome assembly GCA_002455375.1 of Bacteroidetes bacterium UBA6661. Classification (GTDB taxonomy): domain Bacteria; phylum Bacteroidota; class Bacteroidia; order AKYH767-A; family OLB10; genus OLB10. The sequence continues at coordinate 34,710 of DKKR01000030.1, read as the reverse complement.
TTTGTATCTTCAGAGATTGTAAAATGGCGTTTGAGTGATCTATCAGTACTTGACCGTGTGCCTACTTATTATTCTGTTGGTCACTTATGTGTTCCCGGTGGTCCAACAAAAAAGCCTTGGGGTAAATATGTAATTGCTTATAATAAAATTACAAAAGACCGTTATCTGCCAACTGGTCCTGAGTTAACACAAAGTGCACAACTTTATGACATCAGTGGCGATAAGATGCAACTTATTTTAGACTTCCCAACAATTGGTGAGCCACACTATGCAGAAGCTATTCCTGCAGAATTACTATCAAAAAACTCTACAAAAATTTATAAGATTGAAGAGAATCAACATCCTTACGTAACAAAAGGTGAAAAAGAAGCAAAAGTTGAAAGAAAAGGAAACGAAGTACACGTTTATATGACATCTATCCGTTCACACTTTGTTCCTGATAATATTGAAGGTGTTAAGTTGGGTGATGTGGTTTACTTCCACGTAACCAACTTAGAGCAAGACTGGGATGTTCCACACGGCTTTGCTGTAAAAGGTGCTAATAATGCTGAATTATTAATCATGCCTGGAGAAACATCAACCTTAATGTGGAAACCGGATAGAGTAGGTGTATTCCCATTCTATTGTACAGACTTCTGTTCTGCATTACATCAGGAAATGCAAGGCTACATCAGAATCAGTCCGGCTAATTCTAACGTACCATTAACTTTCAGCACAGGTACTAATCAACCCCCTATCAACTAAATCTTTAATTTAATAAACATTACACAACGCACCTCGTTGTGACACTACCAACGAGGTGCATTATAAAACTAAAGATTATTATGAACACAAAATTATTAATGGGAGTAATTTTTGCTGCATCAATAGCAATTAGCTGTAATCCTCCCGCAGCAGAAAACCAACAAGCAACAACCACTGAAGAAACACAGGCAGGTGGACAGGAAGCTGTTATTGACGATGATTCACAAAAAGATATTGTTAAGATTGCAGTAGGCTCAGCAGACCATTCTACTTTAGTAGCTGCACTTAAGCAAGCCGACTATGTGACTTCTCTTTCAAATGCAGGGCCATTTACTGTTTTTGCACCAACTAATGAAGCGTTTAACAAATTACCTGCAGGTACTGTAGATGATTTAATGAAACCGGAAAATAAAGCCAAACTTCAGGATATTCTTGAATATCACGTTTCACTTGGTGTTTTCAAACCGGAAATGCTTACAGATGGCCAAACAATCAATCAGGCAAATTTGAAAAACATTGCTATTTCAAACAAGGACAATAAAATCATGATTAACAATCAGGCAAATATCATTGCTACCATTCCTGCAGCTAATGGAGTGATACATGTTATTGATGCCGTTTTATTGCCACCTGATAAATAATTTAATTCTTAGGAGGTAAAATTAAATATAAATTTTTATGACAAAAATAAACGGTGTATCAAGAGTTATCATTGCAATCTCTTCTTTACTTATAGCTATTTCTTTTTTTGTACCCATCTGGCGAATTGATTTATTCGCTCCGCAATATCCGGAAGGCTTGGTTATGAAAATATGGCTCGATAAATTAACAGGTGACGTAGAGGTTATTAATGGTTTGAACCATTACATAGGCATGAAAAAAATCAGCGTAGAGATGTTTCCTGAATTTGAATTCTTGAAATATATTGTAGCTGCATTCATTGTTTATGGATTAGTGATAGCAATTACCGGTAGTCGTAAAATATTGTTTAGTTACCTGGTAGTTTCTGTTATTTGTGGCATACTTGCTCTCTACGATTTCTATCAATGGGGTTATGATTATGGACATAATCTTGATCCTAATGCACCCATTAAAGTGCCTGGCATGGTTTATCAACCGCCTATATTAGGACATAAACAGCTACTCAACTTTGATGCTCACTCTATGCCAGATGTAGGAGGTTATATTGTAATTGGCTCTGCACTTATCTGTGCTATTATCTGGGCAATGGGGTTAAGAAAAAGCAAATCGTAAAAAATAAAGTGTATGAGGTGGACGTTCATTTTAATTTCTATTCTAATAGTATCATGTACAACAAAGCCTGAGCCATTAGTTGCCGGTAAAGATGCATGTGTACATTGCAAGATGCCTGTTGCAGACACTCGTTTTGGTGCAGAAATAATATCAAACAAAGGTCGTATTTATAAGTTTGATGATATTAACTGTATGTTGCAATGGAGCAGACAATCATCTAACGTAGATGCAGGCTCTGCAAAATTATATGTTGTAAATTATTTTGATCAGATTGATTTGATGAATGCAGCTGATGCCGTCTATTTAAAAAGCGACAACCTTCGTACGCCAATGAATAGCGGCTTTGCTGCTTTTGCCAATAAAGAAGATGCCGAAAAAGTATTGAAAGATGATGGTGGTTCATTGGTTGACTGGAATTTTGTTCAGAATGAAATCAAATAAAACACTGTCTGTTGTTGCTAGCTGTTTTCTGATTCTTCTGTTTTTTTCAGGCAAATCGCAAGCAGGAATTTTAAAAATCGGGAAGAACTTTTCAATTAAGTCTATTAAAGAAGGTGTTGTTAAAGCACAACCTTTTGATACGCTTTATATCCATTCCGGTCTTTATAAAGAACAAAACATTCTCATAGAAAAATCACTGTCACTGATTGGTGTTGAAAATCCAGTTCTTGACGGAGAAAATAATTTTGAGGTATTAACCATTAATGCAAACAGTGTTTTAGTTTCCGGGCTAACAATTAAAAATTCAGGTTATTCTTCCATGAAAGACTTAGCCGGAATTAAAGTCATGAACAGCAGGCAGTTTTTAATTAAAAACAATACACTCATTAACTCCTATTTTGCAATACACATTGCCAATTGCGATAATTTCAGAATAGAAAATAATACCATTCGTGGAACACCGGGAACTGATGAACAATCTACCGGCAATGCTATTCATCTTTGGAAATGCCTGTACGCATCAATAAAAAACAATGACATTTCAGGCCATAGAGATGGTATATATTTTGAATTTGTTGGAAACTCGTATATTGAACAAAATAACAGTTATAATAACTTGCGCTATGGTTTGCACTTTATGTTCTCAAATAAAGATTCATACATTGACAATAAATTTACTGATAATGGTGCCGGTGTTGCTGTCATGTTTTCCAATCATATTTCAATGTATCGTAATATATTTAGTATGAACAGAGGAGCTTCAGCCTATGGTTTGTTGTTAAAAGAAATTTCTGATGGAGATATTAAAGATAACTTGTTTGAAAACAATACTACCGGTGTTTTGATGGAGGGAACAAACAGGCTTCATATCACAAAAAACAGTTTCAATAAAAATGGATATGCATTGCGTGTTCAGGCAAGCTGTAGTAATAACACTGTTCATGACAATAACTTTAATGGCAACACATTTGATGTCGCAACCAATGGCTCATTGGTTTTAAACAACTTTGATGGCAACTACTGGGATAAATATGAAGGTTATGATTTGAAACGCGATGGTATTGGAGATGTACCCTACAGACCTGTAAGTTTGTTTTCGATGGTTACAGAGAATATTCCAATTGCTTCAATATTTATAAGAAGTTTAATTGTTTTTTTACTTGACCGCAGCGAAAAGATTATTCCAAGTATTACACCGGAAAATTTAGTTGATAATAAACCATTAATGAAACCTGTAGCACTGTGATAGAATCAATAAACATCAACAAAACTTTTGGAAAACTCAGGGTATTAAAAGATATATCCATAAAGTTTGAAAACAACAGCGCTGTTGCGTTACTGGGTCCTAATGCTTCAGGTAAAACAACATTTATTAAATCTGTTTTAGGAATGGTGTTGCCCGAATCCGGAACAATAAAAGTTAACAACACAAATATTAAGAATGACGACAGCTATCGCAGTCAGATTGGATATATGCCGCAGATAGGTCGTTATCCCGAAAATATGACTATTGGCCAGGTGTTTGAAATGATTATAGATATGCGTAAAGAGCAAATGAATCATACAGACACTGACTTACTCGATGCGCTTAACATGAAATCTGTTTTTCACAAACGCATGGGAACTTTATCCGGTGGAACAAGGCAAAAAGTGAGTGCCTGCCTTGCCTTTCTGTTTCGTCCTAAAATAATTATTCTTGATGAACCTACTGCCGGACTCGACCCCTTATCATCAGAGATACTTAAAGAAAAAGTCAAAACAGAAAAAAATAATGGTAAACTGATAATTATTACATCACACATTCTTAGTGAACTGGATGAGTTGGTTTCAGAAATTGTCTATTTCAGAGAAGGTGAATTGATGTTTCATAAAAATTTAGAAGAGCTGCAACTCCAAACCGGTGAGAAATCTATTTCTAAAGTAATTACAACCATTCTAAAAAAAAATCATGAATAAGATAGCTAAATATATCATGCTCGACATTCTGAAAAGCAAGGTCGTAATTGCTTATCTAGTTTTTTTAATGGTTACAGGGTTCAGCATTTTTAATCTCGATGAAAATACTTCAAAAGGTTTAATTAGTTTATTAAATATTATTCTCTTTATTGTTCCTTTGGTTTGCCTGATTTATGCTACAATCTATATTTTTAATTCATCAGAATTTATTGAACTACTTACGGCACAACCGGTCTCAAGAAAAAAACTCATAACAAGTATTTATGC
>DKKR01000030.1:0-30032 GCA_002455375.1 Bacteroidetes bacterium UBA6661 | reverse complement strand
ATTTTTGCCTGGTTGTTTTTTACCATTCTTTATGATGGTTTACTGCTGCTGTTAATGTTTCAGTTTGGTGATTATCCTATAGAAAAACCACTCATGATACTAACTACTTTTAATCCGGTTGACTTAGCCAGAATACTCATACTTATTCATACCGACTATGCAGCACTTATGGGTTATACAGGTGCTTTGTTTAATGAGTTTTTAGGTTCTCAAAAAGGAACCATTACTATTCTCATAGTACTTTTAATATGGATAATTGTACCGGCTTTGATTGCTGTACACAAATTCAGAAAAAAAGATTTATAAATCTAAAAGGTAATTACAAGGCCTTCGAAAATATCAATATGGCTAAGGCTTTGATATTCGCTTTCATTTAATGTAACGCGTTCTTTTATTCCATTTTCTGTTACATCATATTGCGATAAGGTTCCATTAAGAAAATTAAAACCAATTACTAAACTTATATTTCTTGTAATATTTACACCCACACCTGCAGAAACATTAAAGCCTAAAGTGTTTCCTTTAACATTAACTTTATTGGTGGCAATTTTAGATTCATCTTTATAAGTCATTAAACCAATTCCGCCATCAAAAGTAAAGTAACCTGTTTTTTGTCTGGTATAAAATCTTCCGCTGAATGTTGCTGCTATAGTATTAATTGAAATATCATCAGAAACAGTACCAAAATAATTCTGATTGTTATAGGAGAAGTACATATTATCGTATTTGACCTTTGAAAGATGACTGTTGTACTTTATTCCAACACCAAGCTTTGAATTAAAAAAATACTTTGCAGAAATTTCAAAGCCGTTTCCGCTTTTTAAATCTTTAATATATGCTTTAGTTAAATCATTCTCATCAGGGCTTACATCGGCTAATCTCCAACTCAGACCACCTGAAGCTGCAATTGCAAAACGAGGATTTTCATGCTTCTGTTTCTTAGTCGTTACTGCTGATGAATCTTGTTCGTCCTGTGCTTTAACAAAAAATGGTATTACACATATAAGCAGAATAAATCTTAATTTCATAGCAATCTGTTTTCTATTTTAAACACAGTTTATTTTATCTATTCTCTTCTGATGACGACCTCCTTCAAATTCAGTACTAAAAAACTTCTCAATCATTAAAAAAGCTGTTTCATCACTAACGAACCGTGCAGGAATACAAATAATATTGGCATTATTATGCTTTCTGGCTAATTCTGCAATTTCTGGCATCCAGCAAATTGCAGCTCTTACACCATTATGTCTATTCGCTGTAATAGCTACGCCATTTGCACTTCCACATAAAAGTATTCCAAATGTAAATTTTCCCGCTTCAACCTCTCCTGCAACTGCATGTGCATAGTCAGGATAATCAACAGAATCTGAACTGAATGTGCCTTTATCTGTAAATTCAAAATTTGATGAAAATCTCTTCCTTATTGCTTCTTTCAAAGTGAAGCCGGCATGATCGCTGCCTATAATTATGCTCTGCATGTGATAAATTTAAGTTATTAACTGCTATTAACAGTTAAATATTTTAGTGCTGATTAATAGTATTTTATAATGGTGTAAAATTAACAACATTCCTGTTTATATTTATATTTTCTGTTAATAGATTATTATTTCTTTTGTTTGTAATGTTTATATCTAAAGTGTCATATTATATTTAATATCAAATCAAAATTTTTTAACCTTGAGTTTTAGCCAAAGTTTAAACATAGTCATTCACAGCAATACAAACTTAATTAACCGATTTTTATAAACATATTTGCTTATTAACCGTTGTTAATAGTTATATTTATGCCTTTATTAATCATAATGTTAGTTACTATATTTAGTTAATAAACTGTTGGTATAAGCACAGTAATTTAATATACAAGAACATCACAGAAAAGTTATACCACATATTAACCGACTTATTATAACAACATAATATTTTTAAAAATTAATATATTTATATAATTATAATTATTGATTACAATGACTGAAATTTCTGAAATGATTTTGAAACATGGATATTTGCCTGAAAGTATTCCTGCCTCAATGGATTTGTTTGAAGAAATAGAAAAATTAAAAAAAGAAAAAAATGCCGTCATACTGGCGCATTACTACCAGGAGTCCGACATTCAGGATGTGGCCGATTTTGTTGGTGATAGCCTAGGTCTGGCGCAACAAGCTGAAAAGACCAATGCCTCAATGATAGTTTTTGCAGGTGTACATTTTATGGCTGAGACGGCAAAGTTGCTGAATCCCGATAAAAAAGTTGTTTTGCCGGATTTGAATGCCGGTTGCTCATTAGCCAACAGTTGCCCACCTGCTGACTTTAAAAAATTTAAAGAGCAACATCCCGGTCATGTTGTAATATCATACATCAATTGCACTGCAGAAATTAAAGCTTTAAGTGATGTAATTTGCACTTCGAGTAATGTGGTTAAGATTGTTGAAAGTTTTCCGCCAGATCAAAAAATTATTTTTGCTCCAGACAAGAATCTTGGAGCCTACATCAATAAAAAAATTGGTCGCGACATGGTGTTGTGGGATGGTAGTTGTGTAGTGCATGAAATATTTTCAGAACAAAAAATTATTCAACTTAAAGAGCGTTATCCCGAAGCATTAGTCATTGCACATCCTGAATGTGAAGACCATGTTTTACGTCATGCAGATTTTATTGGCAGCACAACAGGACTTTTAAAATATACAAAAGACAATCCTGCCAAAGCATTTATTGTAGCTACAGAATCAGGAATTTTATATCAGATGCAAAAACTGTCGCCAGAAAAAATATTTATTCCTGCACCACCGGAAAATAACTGCGCATGTAACGATTGTCCATATATGAAATTAAATACTTTAGAGAAAGTTTATCTCTGTATGAAAAACGAATTACCGGAAGTAATTATCCCTAAACATTTGCAGCAGGCAGCACTTAATCCTTTAAAACGCATGCTTGAAATATCAAAACAACATGGTTTGTAGAATACTGATTGCAGCATTTTTTATATTTTTTAATTCAAACTTATTTGCACAAACAGACAGTACCGTTACTAATGGATTTAAAACTTTTTATTATCATAATGGTAATAAAAGCAGTGAAGGTAACTTCGTAAATGGCAAGCCCGAGGGTTTATGGAAATCATATTTTGAAAATGGAAAGTTAAAATCCGAAGGCAGCAGACATAATAATAAGCCCGAAGGTTTATGGAAATTTTACAATGAAAACGGAAAAATTGCCAGTGAATTAACTTATAATAACGGATTAAAAAACGGATTACAGCGTTACTATTTTTCCGATGGCAAGTTAAAACAGGAAGAAGAAGTAAAAGAAGGTATCAGACAAGGTTGGGTAAAAGACTTTGGTGAAAATGGTAAGGTTGTAAATATTGTACCTTTCAAGAATGGTGTTGAAGATGGAATTGCTAAGTCTTATGCAGATGATGGCAGATTAATTACCATCACAACTTATCACGAGGGTTATGTTCGCAGCGAAGAGAGAATTAACAGAATTGATAAATTTGGATTAAAGCAAGGAGTGTGGAAAGTTTTTTTTGATAATGATAAAGTAAAAGAAGAAACAGAATATCTTGACGGAAAAAAGAATGGTTTTTATAGAGTTTACAATAATGATGGTTCATTAAGTCTTTCAGAAAGGTATAAAAATGATGAGCTGGTAATTGATAAAAAAAGTACAACAAAGTTTGAAGTAAAGCGAGATTTTTATTTAGGAGGAAAAGTAAAGTCTATTGTAAATGTAATAAATGATAAGCGCCAGGGGGTAGAAAAAATTTATGATGAGAAGGGAAATGTTATATCAGGTAAATTGTTTGAAGACGATAAACCAATTGCCGAAGGAATAACAGATGATAATGGAAACAGACAGGGAGAATGGAAATTTTTCTATGATGATGGTTCGGTGCATTCCATTGGAAAATATAAAGATGGAAAACGTATTGATGAGTGGAAATTCTTATTTCCAAATGGAGCAGTACAGCAAATTGGAAGTTATAAAAACGGACTTCCTGAAGGTGAATGGAAATGGTATTTTAAGAATGGTGAAGTCAGACGTGATGAGTCTTTTATTAATGGTAAAGAAGAAGGTGTTTCTAAAGAGTATAACGACTCATTACAACTCATTGCAACAGGAAAATATGTTGAAGGTAAAAAAGAGGGGCTTTGGAAGTATAACAATGGCGAATATATTGCCGATGGTGAATATGCCGATGGATTAAAATTCGGTACATGGCATCAGACCTATAAAAACGGCAAAACTGCATTTACAGGAAAATATATTGATGGACTAGAAGATGGTGAGCATATTTATTACAACGATAATGGAAAGTTGCATGAAGTGCGACAGTACAAACAAGGTCAGCGGAATGGATTATGGAAAATTTATGATGATAAAGGAGTGTTGATTTTAACTATCAATTATCAGGCAGATAAAATTACCCGCATTGACAGAATAAGAATTAACTAAATGAAGGTTGGTTTATTTTTTGGTTCTTTTAATCCTGTACATAACGGGCACATGATGATTGCCAATTATTTTGCAGAGTTTACAGATTTAGAACAGGTGTGGCTGGTGGTTTCACCTCATAATCCGCTAAAACCTGCGGGCTCATTGCTTAATGATTATCAGAGATTACATTTAGTGGAAGCAGCCATTGGCAGCTATAAGAAAATAAAAATTTCTAAAATAGAATTTGGTTTACCCAAACCTTCCTATACGATTAATACATTAGTTCATCTGAATGAAAAATTTCCACAACATGAGTTTGTGTTGATAATGGGCAGCGACAACCTTGTTACTTTTCATAAGTGGAAAAACTTTGAGCAGATTTTAGAAAACTATAAAATATACATTTATCCACGACCGGATTCTGATGGTGGTGAATTAAAGAACCATCCTTCAGTAAAAATTATTCAGGCACCATTAATTGAAATATCATCTACATTTATCAGACAAGCCATCAAAGAAGGAAAAGATGTTCGCTTTTATCTTCCCGAGTCTGTGTATAATTACATTGATGAAATGAATTTTTATAAGAAGTAATGAGTTGGGAAGTTTAGAATTCCAAATTTTGGTTAAGTAGTTTTGAAATAATATCAATTGTTGCATCTTAAACCAATTGCACTTACGTTTGCATATAGCTTCTAAACAAAAAAAGCTGCCCCGAAGGACAGCTTTTTTATGCAACATTATTATCTGATTGTAACCAATTCGCGGTATTTTACCATTGGCCAGATTTCATCATCAATAATCATTTCCAATGCATCAACATGTTCGCGGATTGTTGTAAAGAATACTTTAACCTTATCACAATAAAAAATTGCTTTATCCCTTATATCTGCTATTTTATTTCCTTTATCCCGTGATGCAAGCATGGCATCAACATTTTTCTTAATGGCATTTACATGAGCACTGATTTCTTTTATCAGTTGCAACTGTGTGGAATATGTTTCTGCTTTCAGATCGCAGTCTTTCAGATTATCAACAGTCTCTGCCAGAAAATTCTGATAACGGAATGCGGCAGGAATAATATGGTTTTGTGCCAGATCACCAATGACACGACTTTCAATTTCTATTTTCTTGATATATGTTTCAAGCATAATTTCGTGTCTTGCTTCAGCTTCGCGATGTGTAAAAATATGGTTGTCTTCAAAAAGTTTCAAAGATTTTTTTGAAATCATTGCATCTAATGCAACAGGTGTTGTCTGATGATTAGAAAGACCTCTTTTTTTAGCTTCTTTTACCCACTCTTCACTATATCCGTTTCCTTCGAATCGAATACTTTTTGTTTCAACAATATACTGACGCAGCACACGCAAAATAGCTTCGTCTTTCTTGACATTCTTTTTAATTAAAGCATCTACTTCTTTTCTGAATTTACGAAGTTGATCAGCAACAATGGTATTAAGAATAGCCATTGAATTACTGCAATTGGCAGATGAACCTACTGCACGAAACTCAAATTTATTTCCTGTAAAGGCAAAGGGCGATGTGCGGTTACGATCTGTATTGTCAAGTAAAATTTCAGGTATTTTACCTATGTTAAGTTTTAGTGCTGTCTTATCCTCAACACTCATTTTGCTTGAACCAACTTTTTTCTCGATGTTATCTAAGATACTGCTTAACTGTGCACCAAGAAAAACACTCATGATGGCCGGTGGTGCTTCATTAGCACCTAAACGATGGTCATTAGCTGCCGAAGCAATGCTTGCACGCAACAGGTCTGCATGTTCGTGAACAGCCTTTATGGTATTGATAAAGAAAGTTAAAAACATGAGGTTGGATTTTGGATTTCCACCTGGCGACAATAAATTTTTTCCGGTGTTGGTAACCATACTCCAGTTGTTGTGCTTGCCGCTACCGTTAATTCCTGCATAGGGCTTTTCATGAAACAACACTTTAAAATGATGTCTGCGGGCAACTTTATCCATCAAATCCATGAGAAGTTGATTGTGATCAACAGCAAGATTTATTTCTTCAAAAATAGGAGCACATTCAAACTGACATGGGGCCACTTCATTATGACGTGTCTTCAATGGAATACCAAGCTTGTATGCTTCAATCTCAAAATCGTTCATAAATGCATTTACTCTGTCGGGAATAGAACCAAAGTAATGATCTTCCAATTGTTGTCCTTTTGCCGGTGAATGACCAAACACAGTTCTTCCTGTAATGGCTAAATCGGGTCGTGCATAAAACAAAGAAGTGTCAACTAAAAAATATTCTTGTTCAATACCCAATGTTGTACTAACACGAGTGATGTCTTTATCAAAATATTGTGCCACCGGAACAGCTACTTCATTCAATGTATGTAATGCTTTTAACAATGGAGCTTTGTAGTCGAGTGTTTCACCTGTATAAGAAACATAAATAGTAGGAATACAAAGTGTGCGTCCATTAGGGCTTTCAATAATAAATGCCGGAGAACCCGGATCCCATGCAGTGTAGCCACGAGCTTCAAAAGTATTTCTTATTCCGCCACTTGGAAAACTACTTGCATCAGGCTCCTGTTGTACTAAAGAACTTCCTGAAAAATGCTCGAATGAATTATCATTACTGATGTCGAAAAAGCTATCGTGTTTTTCGGCAGTAGCACCTGTTAGTGGTTGAAACCAATGTGTGTAGTGTGTAGCACCTTTGCTGATGGCCCATTCTTTCATGCCATGGGCAATTTCACCTGCTATTTTACGGTCTATTTTTTCACCCGTTTCAATTGCTGACATTACAGCATTAAATGCATTCTTGGGTAAGAACTTAAACATAGCTTCTTTAGTGAATACATTTGTAGCAAAATAGTCAGATACCTTAACTGACGGAGGGGTAATTTTTACAGGTATGCGCCCATTGGTAGCATCAAGGGCACGAAAGCGAACATTGCTCATATAGTGATTGGATTTTTTTAAGACGGGTCAAAAATACATTGAAAAAAAGGGCAATGTCAAGAAAAATATCGTTTTTTTTCAAACACCCCCCTAAAAAATAGGGTACTTTACCTAAAATTAGTCGGTTTTTTCATCTACCCCCCCATTTTTTTCGGGGGTTACAGGCTTTTCAACAGATTTTTGTGGTGGCGGTGGCGGAGTTTGTATACTCTGCTCTATTTCGCGCTGTACACCATTCATAGCATCTTTAAACTCGCGGCTGGCACGACCAAGCCCTCTGGCTAAGTCAGGAACTTTTTTTGATCCGAAGAAGAACAATACAAACACCATGATTACCAACAATTCACCGCCACCAAGATTATCTAAAAATAAAATCATGCCGTTCATATCTTAAAATTTGAGCAAAAGTAACTCAAAAGCCCATGTTGAAACAATGAATATTTGTGTTTATTACCTTTCAGGCGATAAATTTTCCCATTAACACATTTTTATAAGCTATAATTAGAATATAACTTTTTTATTTGTTTTAAATTTAAATGATGCATGAATAAAATAATATTTTTCTGGGTAATGCTTCTGACAATTGCCGCAACTTCATGTAAGCACGAGCCACAGGACCTGGCTATTGCAACGGATGACAGCACTGCCACTGAAGATTGCAACTCCGATACTATTTATTTTAAAAACACCATTCAGCCTATAATAAATGCATCTTGTGCATATAGTGGATGTCATGATGTTACTACTGCAGAAGATGGTGTTATTTTAGATACTTATGCCAATATTATTCAGACAGGAAAAGTGAAAGCCGGAAAACCCGAAGACAGCAAACTCTACAAAGTGCTTGTTGAAAATGATCCTGATGATATCATGCCACCACCACCGGGTTCACCACTAAGCAGTGTTCAGATTAACGATATTTACCAATGGATACTGCAAGGAGCAAAAAATAATGAATGTCTGGGTTGCGATAGTGTTAACGTAACATTTGCAGGAAACATTTTACCTATTATGCAAACCATTTGTCAGACTTGTCATAGCGGAAGTGCACCATTGGGAAATCTTTCATTGGTTACTTATGATGATGTATCTGCTGTTGCAATGACAGGGCAGTTAGTTGGTGCTGTTACCCATGCAGACGGATATTTTACCATGCCTGACAAGGAAGATTCAACAAAATATATCCCTAACTGTAAAATAAAACAAATCATTAAATGGGTTAACGATGGTTACCCCGACAATTAACAAAGCATGAATAAAAGTTTAATTCTTATTTCGGGTATTTTTATTGCACTCTGCATTAGTAGTTGTTATTATGATGTGGAAGATGAGTTATATCCAAACACAGGCAACTGTGATACACTTAACATAACTTATTCACAGACAGTGGCACCAATAGTAAGCAGCAATTGTAAGATTTGTCATTCGGCATCTATGGCGCAGGGTAATGTTGTTATTGATACTTATGCAGCGATTAAAATCTATGCCGACAATGGAAAACTTTTAGGATCACTCAATCATGATTCGGGATATGAACCTATGCCAAAAAATCAAAATAAATTAAGTGACTGTAACATCAAAAAAATTTCAATCTGGATTAATCAGGGTGCGCCCAATAATTAAACATTAAAAAATGAAAAAATTTATTCTATGTGTATTAATAACAGGCATGCATTATGCACAGGCACAAAATGTGTTTACAACCAATGCCGGTACAATTTCTTTCTTTTCAGAAGCACCGCTCGAAAACATTGATGCCACAAGCAAAAAGGCACATTGCATTTTGAATATTACAACAGGTGATATTGTTTCGCTGGTAGCCATTCGTTCATTCAAATTTGAAAAAGCATTAATGGAAGAACACTTCAATGAAAAATATCTGGAAAGTGATAAATATAAAGACGCCACTTTTAAAGGAAAAATTCAGGAGCAATTGGTAATTGATCGTGACACAGCATATCAGGTGACTGTAAACGGAAACATTACTATTCATGGCATTGAGAAGCCTGCAAACTATAAAGCAAACTATAGTTTTAAAGGAGGCGTGCCAGCAATTGAAGGCAGCTTTAATGTTGCTTTAAAAGACCATAATGTTGAAATTCCGAAATTAGTAATTCAAAATATTGCCGAAGTTGTTAAAGTAACTTGTAAATTTGAACTTGCTCCTTATCAAAAGAAGAACTAAATATATTTTTATGCTACCAATCAGAAAACTGTTTTTTATTGGATTTACTTTTATCACACTACATGCAACTGCACAGGATGACCTGATGAAAATGCTTAGTGAAAGTGGAGAGAAAGAAAAGAAAGAAGAAGTTACGGCAACATTTAAATCAACCAGGCTTATTAACGGACATAGTGTTGAAAATAACAAACAAGGAGTGTTACAGTTAATGATATTGCATCGCTTTGGGCAGATAAATAGTGGAGGATATGAGTTTTTCGGGTTGGACAATGCCACCATGCGCCTGGGATTTGACTATGGAGTTACAGACTGGTTGAATGTTGGTATAGGGCGCAGCACGTTTGAAAAAATGTATGATGGGTTATTAAAAGTTAAATTTCTGAAGCAACGCAAAGGTGGAACACCTGTTACACTTACCGCTGTGGCGTCAATGCAACTAAACTCATTAAAATTTACAGACCCACAGCGTAAAAATTATTTTTCTTCCAGGCTGACTTATTCCTATCAGTTACTAGCAGCATCAAAGCTTTCCAATGCGTTTTCTATACAGTTAATGCCAACACTCATTCATCGCAATCTGGTACCAACAGCAAATGAAAAAAATGATGTATTTGCATTAGGCGGTGGCGGAAGAATAAAAATTTCTAAGAGTATAGCATTTACAGCAGAGTATTATTATGTATTTCCTGACCAGATTAGTGATACATATAAAAACTCACTTGCCGTAGGCTTTGATATTGAAACCGGAGGTCACGTTTTTCAGATACATTTTACCAATTCGCGTAGTATGGTTGAAAAAGGATTTATTGCCGAAACAACAGGCGACTGGCTTGATGGCGGCATTCATTTTGGTTTTAACCTCAACAGAGTTTTTACGGTATATTATCCAAAGGAGTAGTAATTGTCCTGTGTTTATGGAATTAGCCTACAAAGTAATTCCATAAAAAAACTATCCCAGGTTTTGTTCAATGATTCGCAGAAGTTGTGGTTTGTTAACAACACCACTCTGCCGCCACAAAACTTTTCCGGATTTAAACAAGATTAATGTAGGTACTCCTTGTATCTCATAAGCTGCTGCAACAGCAGGATTTTTATCCACATCAATTTTAAGTATCACAGCTTTTTCGCCTACTTCATTTTTTACTTCATGCAGTATGGGGGCCATCATTTTACATGGTCCGCACCAGTCGGCAAAAAAATCAACCAATACCGGCTTATTGCCATTGATGATGTCATTAAATGTTCTGTTTTGTGTTGTTGTTTCCATTCTATTTATTATAATATGCGCTATACATCCAGACTAATTTTTCCTGCTCGCTTATATAATCACTCATCAATGCATTGGTACCTTCATCATCTGCATCTGCCGACATTTTCAAAATATCACGCTGTTTGATTAATATAGTTTCGAATGCATCTAAAATTGCTTTTATTGACTTTGAAGGGTCTGATACATTTTTAATTTCTTTCAGTTGTGATGCCTTATTGTAGTCGCTAAAGGTGTGTAACGGTGTTTCATCTAAAGTCAAAATACGTTCTGCGATTTCGTCAACTTTAACTAACAGATTATTGTACAATTCTTCAAACTTCAAATGCAGTTCAAAAAATTTCTCACCTCTGATATTCCAATGTAATCCACGAGTTGTCTGATAAAAGACCATGTAATCTGCAAGCAGAAGATTAAGTTTTGCTGCAAGTTGCTTAGCCTGTTTTTTATTTATCCCTATGTTAATCATGATTACAAGATTTTTATTAAACTTTAAATGCTAAATTAGAATTAAATTATAAATCAGTAGCTGACTTAAATCATCACTTCAAAAGAAGTATTGACAGACATAAACAAGAAAACAGAACTATTGTTTTTATTTAAACTAAGAAAGAAAAAAGCCTTCAACTATTAGTTTAGCCATTGAATTTCTTTAATGGCTGAATTTTTTTTGAGAATATTAATAACAGACTCTATTGTTCCGTTATCAGCATGTTCGAGCTGAATTTGAAAAATCAAATCTTCGTTTGTTCTTGTGAAATTTAATGAAATCAAGGCTATCCCATTTTCTCTTAAGAGTGCTGTCAGAAATTCTGTATTACCAAAATCATGACTTGCGGTTATACGTAAACTTTTTTGTTTGAATTTTTCAAAATACATTTTCTCTAAAGGCTGAAGTCCCCATAAAATAATAATGGCAATAGCTGTTGCTACAGCAGCCGCAAGATACATTCCGCCTCCTGTTGCTAAGCCAATACCCGCTACAGTCCATATTCCTGCTGCAGTAGTTAATCCCCGAATAGTTTTATTGTTTGAAAACAGAATAGCACCTGCACCTATAAATCCTATGCCGGTTACAACCTGTGCTGCAATACGCGAAGGGTCAAGTGTTATATCAGGAGTTCCTATGATGTCAGAAAACCCAAATGCAGATACAATCATCATCAAACAGGAACCTACACAAACAAGCATGTGTGTACGTAAACCTGCTGCCCAATGCTTTCGCTCTCTTTCTAATCCTATAAGTGCACCAAAAAAAGATGCTAATGAAAGCCGGATAATAATTTCAGAAACACTAATCATCTTATTGCAAAAAATTACAGTTATTAAGCAGACATTAGTTTAACAACCAATGGTTAACAGAACAACAACAAATTTGTTTACAACAATTATACTAAAATAAATCTAATATCAGAGTTCAAGAAACGCTTCTGATTAATGTGGAAGTTTATCACGGAATTTACCATACACCCATGTTCCGGCAATTGCACTTAGTAAACTCACAACAATTACAGTAGCACCGGAACCAATTGTTGCAAACAGAGGTCCGGGACATGCACCAGTAATAGCCCATCCCAATCCGAAAAATAGGCCACCCCAAATTTGTCCCTTATTAAATTCTTTTGGATGTAAGGTGATTTCTTCTCCATAAAATGTTTTTATGTTGAATTTACGAATAAGCCAAACAGACAATGCTCCAACAGCAACAGCACTTCCAATGATACCATACATGTGGAATGATTGAAGCCTGAACATTTCCTGTATCCTGAACCACGATATCACTTCTGCCTTTACTAAAATAATTCCAAATAAAATTCCCATAAGGCTGTATTTTAAGTTGTGTACCCAACTATGTTCAAGATGGCTTTCGTTTACACAAATTGTATCTAACGAACGTGTTTCAAAATCTGTGTTTCGATCTTTTTCTAAAGTAACTACTGTTTTCATAAAATTAATTTCAGAGTGAAAGTATATAAGGTAAAATTAAATTAGCCATAATGAAACCTCCGGCCATAAAACAACAGGTAGCAATCAGAGATGGCAATTGAAGCGTTGATAATCCCATAATAGCATGACCGCTGGTGCAGCCACCTGCATAACGGGTGCCAAAGCCAACTAAAAATCCTCCTACAACCATCATAATAAAACCTCTAAGCGTGAACAAGCTATTCCAGTTAAATAAATCTGCCGGAACCAAACCACTAAAATCAGTTATACCTTTTTCATGAAGCGATGTTGCCAATGAAGAATTGATAGTAACAGTGGTAGATGCGGTGAGTAAGTTCACAGCTATAAATCCACCAGCCATTATGCCGGCAACAAAAAACAAATTCCATCTTTCTTTTTTCCAATCATATTTAAAAAATGGAATATTTGATGGAACACAAGCAGCACAAACATGACGAAAGGAAGAACTTATACCAAACGACTTGTTTCCAAGTATCAGTAATGCAGGCACAATGAGTCCTATTAGTGGTCCTGCAACATACCAGGGCCAGGGTTTAAGAATTAATTCAAGCATAGTTCAAAATAAATTTAGTGTTAAGTAATAATTGTTGTAATAAAGTTTAGTGTAAAGAACAATGAAATGCAATAACAAATTGAAGTGAAAGGGTTTTATTATTTCAACAAAGTTTCTTTAAGAATAATATAAATACCCATTATTAATACAAACCATCCAAATGCAGGTTTCAATTTTTCGTTTGATATTTTTTTCGACATCAGACTTCCGATTATAATACCTAAAATGGCAATAGCAGAAAAAGTCAACAACAAATGCCAGTCTATGGAGTCACTATGGAACAGACTAACACTAAAGCCTAATAAAGAATTAGTAGCAATAATCAACAGCGAAGATCCTATTGCCTTTTTCATTGGGAGATGAGCCAACAATACCAATGCAGGTACTATTAAAAAGCCTCCACCGGCACCTACCAAACCTGTTATTGTCCCTACAACAAATCCTTCAATTATAATTAAAGGATAATTGTATTGTACTTTATCATAATCGGGTTTTTGCTTTTTCCTGCGAATCATAGAGTATGATGCCAGCAACATGATAACAGCAAACAACAACAGCAGTGCAATAGGTTTTGTTATCTGTAGCGTTCCAATGTTGAATAAATCCTGAGGAATTGCAGGTACTATAAATGCTCTGGTAATGAAGACTGCAATAATTGATGGAATACCAAAAACTACAGCTGTTCGCAGATGAACATTTCCCATTCTGATATGACTAAATGAGCCTATCAAACTTGTAAAGCCAACAATAAACAGAGAATATCCTGTTGCCAATACTGCATCAATGGAAAACAGATAAACCAATATAGGCACTGTTAATATGCTGCCGCCACCACCAATGAGCCCCAACGACAAGCCCATAAGTATTGCACAGGCATATCCAAAAACTTCCACCACCTTATTTTAGAATTTTAATTGTGGAGGCAAAGGTCTGATAAAAATTATAACTGTAATGCAACTTCAGTTACATTATATTGAAATAGTATCCTTTAATACACAATTAACTATATCTTGTTACGTTTTAATTAAAAGTAAACTTTTAGCATCATGCCCGAAAATGTATATGAGTGCAAATATTCTAATACGATATAAATCATAAAAATGTGGAGTCCGGTAACCACTTATAAAACGGGGCGTAATCGAAAAGCCAGATGAGTAGAAACACTAAATTAATAAATAATTAAAATGAGAAAAATTTCATTTGTTTCAGGATCTGTTGCAGGCTCGTTGACAGTTCTTGGTGGTTTATTTAAAATTATGCATTGGCCAGGAGCTAATATTATGTTAGTGCTCGGTCTTGGAACGCTTGCTTTCATTTTTATTCCAATTGCAGCTAAGTATTGGTACAATAAAAATTTGGTTAAACCAATTTAAAATCTCTTTAAAGCAAATCATCTGTAAGCTGTCTGTTTTCGCATCAGCAACTATCCTAAAAACATTGGTTAATACAATATTTTATAATTACAAAATAGAGATAGACGCTAATTTCAATGTTTGATATCCATATATCAGACATTGAAACTTTTTAACCTCTGACTTTTAAAACTTACATGTAATCTCACTACAACTGAGTGGAATTTTTGCTTTTGGATTTTTGTCTTCAAAAAATTTTCTTGGTATTATTTGAAATAAATATTGCAGTGCATTCGTCAGTCCGGTGTCATTGTTAGCCTCTACAATAATGGCGGGTTTTTTGATTTTTATCCGGTAGCCATCATTGCCTAACGAGGCATCTTTTATTTTTTTCAGATTAATGGCATTTTCAAATGTGCCTTCGCGCATAGCATTCACAATGGCAAGGTGTAACCCTATACTATCTTTTAGTTGTGTGCAGTAAACCCTTGCTGCTGCATCACCCGTTACCCAGGCAGGACCTTCTACAATTGCAATTTTACGGTGTAAAATAAAAGTACCCGGTTGCTGAACAATACTTTGAGGTTTTGGAATATTATTGTTCGTATCCTGTGCAACTCCGGTTCCGAACAAGAAAAGTAAAAATAATTGAACGACTAATTTTTTCATGGCAGCTAAAATAAAGTTGCTGTTTATTTGGAAATGCACTGTAAAATCAAATTATGAACATATCAAAATCAAGAATACTGATAAATGTTCTTTAAAGATAATGCACCTTTGTTATTTTTGTGCTTATGAACAGACCAGTTAGAGTATTAATTTCCAAGGTAGGCCTCGATGGTCACGATCGAGGTGCAAAAGTCATAGCTTCTTTTCTTCGTGATGCAGGCATGGAAGTTATTTACACAGGCCTCCGGCAAACACCACAAATGGTTGTTAACACAGCCTTACAAGAAGATGTTGATGTTATAGGTGTTTCAATTCTCTCAGGTGCGCACCTGACAGTATTTCCAAAAATTATGGAACTGCTAAAAGAAAAAGGAATGACCGATGTACTTGTTACAGGCGGAGGTATTATTCCTGATGCCGATATGAAAAAACTAAATGATTTGGGTGTAGGTAAACTGTTTGCTCCGGGCACTAACACCAATGAAATTGTTCAGTATATTAACGAATGGGTTGAACAAAACAGAAAAAACTAAAAGACTCTTGCTCTTTCGGTTTTTGAAAATGGATGATATCCCGAACCTTTAAACTGCACTTTAATACTTTTTGTCTTTATAAGATTTAATGCACTGTATAAGGCATAAAGAGTTTTGCGAATGTTTCTTTTTGCCCATGTATTTTCTTTTCTGCGGATTATTTTCTCATATACCTGACGATTGGTTTTTTTGTGAAATGTATATAGTTCGTCCAATACATTGAGTTCTAAAAAATATCTGCTTCGTATGTGTGCAAATATGGCAGAGCGTTCATTTCGGTTATATTGCGAGAAAAATAATTGCTGATGATTCGGAACATTTGTTTTGTTCAGACAATGAATCAGCCATACATATTCGAAATTCAGATGCTGGCTGGTAACTTTTATTCCTCCATTGTTAACAGTACAGTCATTCAACACTTCTTTCTCATTCATAAACTGAATACCTTTTCTTACAAAGCCATAGATAAGTTGAATTTGTATCCACTGGCCATTACTCAACTTTAGATGAATGAAATTGTAAAATGGTTTTTCTTCTAAACGCACTCTTTTTAAGTAGGGCGAAAATTCAAGCACCGTTAATATTTTACGTGTATCTTCACGGTTAATTGCAATCTGAATAATATCTTCTGCAATTTCTTCGGGATGCAAAACAGTTAATCCCATAGTGGCATATCTGATTTGGCTGATACGCTCAAAAAAGTGATTTAAGAATTTTGCTTTATCCCCCATAAAATTTATATCAATAAAACCATAATGCTGCTTTTTTCATCATCCTTGGCATAAATCTGATTTCTGCCTCTGCCTGTTCACGTCTGCGAATTTGTTTTACCTTACCCGAAGTTTGCATGCCGGAATGGTTCAAGGTGTCCGTCATGCCATTAATAATTATAAATAGGTTCTCAACCTGAAAATCTTTTTTCATTTGCGATGCATATTCAAGCTGGTCGAATGTGGTGCTGTTTGCTTTAACAACAAACATGTTTAAATCACTCATTTTCATTAATGGAACAGCATCCATATAATTACTGGTTTCGGGGGTATCAAATATCACGTAATCGTATAACGTTTTCATATCTGCAAGAATGTTGCCAGTTTTATCGTTTATAAGAAGTGTGTTTACGCCATGGGCAAGATATCCGGCACAAAGCAGATCAACATTTTCATAATTCGTTATTTGTACTGCCTGATGAAGATTTTTATCGTCATCAATAACTTGCGCAAGACTGTTTTCTTCTTCATTACCAAGCGTGTTTTTTAATGAAGGATTTATTGGGTTCATATCAATCAACAATACTTTTTTACGCAGCTTACCCATTGACTTAGCTAAATTTTCTGCAACGGTAGTTTTTCCTTCACCNNGCTGATGTTATAGTTATCATCTTCACCGGCTGTTTGTTTCCAAGCATGAGTATTTTGGTGCAAAGTGTCATAAAAGATTCAATGAAATCATGATTTTTACCGCCTGCTTCTATATTGGCGATAAATGGAATATCTGTAAATTTCTGCAGATCTTTTCTATTGCTGATTTTAATTTTCAATAGGGGTTTAACAGCAGTTATTAAAGCACCAAACAAAAGCGAAACAAGTAATGCCAACGACCATACTTTTGCTGCATTTGGACTTATGGGTGCAGTAGGCATTTTAGCTTCATTTAATATGTATGATGATGGTGGCAGAACAGGCGCCTCAACCATAGCCTCTGCTCTTTTCTGAATCAGAAAATCATAAAGCTTGGTGTATAAGTATATACTTCTGTTAATTTGCTGTAGTTTTTCTTCTGTCTGTGGCAGATTTTGAATTCTGTCTTTAGCCGAAACAATAGCTGCTGCAAGCGTTTCTTGTCTGATAGTTAGTTTTTTTCTTGTATTACGGATACTCTCAGCAAGCATTTCTTTAAGTGAGCTTATTTCTTTATCAACTTTTGAAAGGTCTGCACCTTGCTCCAGCAGTTGCTGACGCTCGGCAACTTTATCATTCAGCTTCAGATATGTTTCTGTATAAATAATATCTGTAATGGTTCCATACTCAGGTGAAATGGTGTTCACGTTTCTGTTCTTGCGCATGTAATCACTCAGATTATCTAATGCAGCTATTTGCATATCTGCTTCTACTTTCTGAATCTGAAGTTGACTAACAGTGTTCAGCACAGCACCTGCCTGTTGTGGCATTTCATAGGCATTGTTTTCACTTTGAAAATGGGATAATTCGCGTTGTGCATTGTCTAACTCCTGCGAAACACGATCAAGCTGATTGTTGATGAGTTGAACATTTGCTAAGGAATGTGATTCGTTAGCCTGTTGTCCGGCATTTCCATATCCTTTAGAAACAGCACTTGCTATACGGTATGCTTTGGCCGGATTAGTACTTTGGCTGTTAAGCTTTATAACACCACCATCCTCAATAGTACAACTCAGATTCTGCTCAGCTATTTTATTGGCTAAGCGGCTATCAGAATAAATGGTAAATGAAACTTCATCTTTAGCATCAAGCAAATTCAGATAAGGTGTTTTTTCAATGGTTACAGCCAACGATCCAAGGTCGAGCAATTCATTATAGCTGCCTCGTTTTTGTTGATGCCCTGTCTGATCATCATATTCAAGTATGTAAGTTTTTTCCCCATCGCGTTGCAGACTAAAATTTTGCTGACTGAACGAATCATCCTTTAAGTTATATGAAACACTCACAGGCTTATTGTCAAAACATTCTGATGTCTGAAAGTTTTTGCTTACAAAGTATTCTACGTTCAGTCCCATACCTTTTACAGATTGTTGAATAGTTTTGGGTGAACGAATCATTTCTGCAGCAATGGCAGTTGATTGTGTATCGGGGTCAATGTTTTTTAATATAGCCTGCGATTCATAAACCTTTGGCATTAGAAACAAATAGGCTGAAGCTCCAACACTGCCTGCCAAAAGGCAACCAAGAAATAATCGTTTGTTTGACCTGATGCGAAGAATGGCTTGTTGTGACCAAAATGATTTTGTTGTCATCTTTACTGAATTTTATAACCTCTATACAAGGAAAAACGATATTAGGTTACACTACATTCTGGATTGTAAATTAATATACAGATTGGTGTAACCATTTTAGGTATTAGTCGTTAAATGCGGCCAAAATGCACTAAAGTCAACAGCGTTTTTATTTTCTACATGATTTTTAACTCTGTTATGAACAGTTGAATTAAAGTATGATTCATCATTTTTTGCATTAAGTAAAAAAATCTGTTACGTTTGCTGAAAATAAAACTATGCGCAAACGCTATATCTATTTATCCACTGTTATTGCCGGATTGTTGCTCACCGGATCATGCAGCAATAAATCAGGTGAAGAAAACAAAGAGCAGACGGCAGAAACTAAAGATACCATGCCCGTTAGTGAAGTGGCAACTTTTCAGTTTACCTACACCATAGCTAACCTGCCGCCACCCATGCAGGTATTAGATGAGTTTAGTAAATCAAAACTTGAAGTAAATACTGCATTGCTCAATTCGGCAGATAATGCAGACAAATACATGACATCACTTAAACAAGCCATGAACTACGGTATCTATGGTGTTGATTTGGGCTATTTGGTTGTTAACAACAGAACATTAGATGCCATTAAGTATTACAACACTGCAAAGAAACTTGCGTCACAATTGGGCATGGAAGAAACATTTAATCAGTTTGTAAATCGTTTTGAGACAAACAGCAACAATCGTGATTCTTTGACCCGTGTGATTGATGATGCATACGCTGCAACGGATGCTTATTTACGCAGTAACAAAAGGTTGGAAACAGCCAGTCAGGTGTTAGCAGGAAGCTGGCTCGAATGTCAATATCTTACTGTTAAGTCGTTGCTTACAGCAAGCAGAAATGCCGACAATGAAATATTATATAAAAGGGTATGGGAGCAACGTTTGTATCTTGACAACATTACAAAATTATTAAGTGAGTTTGCCGATAATGATGAGGTAAAGAAAATAAAGTCAGATTATGAGGCATTGTTGGCAATTTATAAAGAGCCATCGGACGAAAAACAAATAGACAAAGCATTCTTAACCCGATTGGCATCAGGCTTGGAAAAAGCACGTCAGAATATTGTAGAATAAGAAATAAATAATTCTAACATCAAAAAGCCGCATTGTTATCATAGCGGCTTTTATGTTTTATACTAAATTTTGACAGTCACTTGAGGAAAATTATTGTTTTGTTTTTTCTATTCTGATACCTGCATCAAGAATACCCGGGAGCGGATTTACACGCATGGCCTGAATTAACTCAAAGTGATAATCTCCCTTTTGAGGGAATCGGAAATTTTTACGAAACAAATAACGATTGGAATATAAATCACCAATGCCTTTACCGAGCCAAGCTCCGTCAGGAGTAGCCAAAGTTATTTCTACTGTATCGCGTAAATGCTGACCTTGTGGTAAATGTGTGTTGATGAATAAAAATAAATTACTGAAACGATAGTTACCCTGATTGCGTACATTAATGTACATGTTATAGGCAGTGAGTGTATCATCAATGTTAACATCAAAACTTATTGGTTCAGAAAAATCCCAATTGCTGCCTTTGATGGATTTGTTTTCTTCAAAATGATACTGTTGATTGCAGGAAGCAAACACTACAATTACAACCCCGGCAATTAAATACCTAAGAAGGCTTTTTCTGTTGGCCATTGTTCGTTTGTTGATTAGGCTGCGAAGGCTTTTTCTTCTTCTTTTTCTTCTTTTTCTTTTTATCCATTCTGGTAAGACTATCTTGTCCAACCATATCGGCATAATCAGGTTCTTCTGCCTCATCTTCTACAGGAAGTCCGCTCTTCAGATCAGCCGGTTTTTGGTTTGCCTTGTTGAGTGCAATAATTTCTTTAACTCTGTCAACAGGCAACATCACCCACTTGTCTGCACTGGGTTGGTAGTATTCGCCATCCTTTAAATTCGGGATAAGTTCATACCACATGATGCGTTTAAAAATATCAGTTTTTCTGTGTAATGCTTTTCCGGCTTCAGTAAAAATAGCAGTACCTTGTTCGGGAATGTCTTTAATGGCATCCATGTAACTGTCCAACTCATAGTTGAGACAGCATTTTAATTTTCCACATTGTCCGGCAAGTTTTACAGGGTTGATTGACAGATTCTGATAGCGCGCTGCTGAAGTACCAACAGTTTTAAAACTTGTCATCCAGGTAGAGCAGCAAAGCTCTCTTCCACATGAACCTATTCCTCCAAGACGCCCTGCTTCCTGTCTGAGACCAATCTGCCTCATATCTATTCTAACTTTAAACTCTTCATGTAGTTTTTTTATCAACTCACGAAAATCAACACGTTCTTCGGCAGTATAAAAGAATGTAGCTTTCTTGCCATCACCCTGATATTCGACATCACTAAGCTTCATTTTTAAGCCAAGTTGCAATGCTATCTTTCTTGCACGGTGCATGGTTTGATGCTCTAATTGTTTTACTTGTTCCCACTTTTCAATGTCACCTTGTTTGGCCGGTCTGTACAGTTGTTTAATCTCCGGAGCACCACTTTCGAAGCCACGCTTTTTAAGTTGAAGTTTAACCAACTCACCTGTCATGGTTACTGTGCCAATATCATGTCCGGGATTTCCTTCAACGGCAACTATATCTCCGGCTTTAAGTATAGGTCCGTCTGTATTTCTGAAATATTCTTTACGGGTTCCTTTAAACTGCACTTCTACTACATTGAATGGAATATGTCCTGGTGGAAACTCCATATCACTAAGCCAGTCATAAACATTCAGCTTATTGCAGCTGCCTGTTCCGCACGAAGTGCATCCTGTACTTTTTGTATTGGTATTTATTGTTGTGGTTGTCATTAATCAATTAAAATTTCATGTGTAAAATGCGATGCATTCTGAACGACAAATCTAAAAATAATATTTTTGGATTGGCATTACGCTCAATATGATAAATAGCTTCTTCAAGTGTTTTTGCAAAAGGCTCAACGTTATCTGCATTTATCATCTTACTGAATCGCTCAAAACCATTAAAAGTTGCATCTGTATATCGTGAGTGATTTATACCAGCCATGTTGGTAATTAAACACTCGCGGGCAGCTCCCAAACAAAAGCTCAAAAAATTTTTTTGTGCATCGCGCGAAAGTTTTGATATGTCTTCAATCCAACTGTATAATACTTTATAATTCGTTCCAAATTTATAGCACATACGCATCCACTCTATAAAAGAATGTTCCATTTGTCCGGATAAGTTTTCCTGATTCATTAGTGCCATTAACTCTGTTATGTCATTACCCGAAAGATGAACCATATTGCGAGCTTTGTTGATATCTAAGCCATATTTTTCGCAGGCATACTTTATTAATGAATCATTATCTATTTTCGGAATTTTAACTAACTGTGTACGCGAAAGTATAGTTGGTAAAATGCCATCATAACGTTCGGTGATTAGTATAAACACCGTGTTTCCGGGTGGTTCTTCAATTATTTTAAGAAGTTTGTTGCTTGTTGCACTATTCATTCTGTCTGCATGCCACATGATAAGCACTTTGTGTTTGCCTTCAAAACTTTTTAAGTAGAGTTTATGTACAATTGCTGCACTCTCTTCTGTTGCAATTATTCCTTGTTTTTTTTCAATACCTATTGTGTCGTACCAGTCTTGTAGTGAAAGGTTAGGGTTTTTTATGTATGCTGCACGCCACTGTTCAATAAAATCATCTGTTTTAGGTTTTTTAATATCATCAATAGCGTTCACAGGTAGTGCAAAATGCAAATCGGGATGTGAAAGCTTTGCATACATGCGGCAACTGTGACACACACCGCAGCTATCGTCTGTTGTGGCATTTTCGCAGTTGATTAACTGAGCAAAAGCAATGGCTAAAGGCAGTGTACCACTTCCGGCATTTCCCATAAAAAGCATGGCATGTGGAATCCGGTTTTCACCAGCCATTTTCAATAGCAACTGCTTGGTGTCTTTTTGTCCTACTACATCTTTAAACTGCATACTGCAAAAGTAAGATAACATTAGACGTTAACCTATGATGTTTTCAGAAATAATTAAACAGTTAATCTATTGTAATTTACAATTTAGTCAAATACGATTTTTTAATAACAGCAAAACAACAAGTTTTGATATTGTATCAAGTCATAGAATTAGTTGACAGTAACTATCTTTGCAGTGAAAATTACTCATAACAATTATGCTAACAGTAGATGATTTTAATTTTAACGGAAAACGAGCCTTAGTGCGTGTTGATTTTAATGTTCCTTTAGATAAATCAACCTTTTCAGTGACTGATAATACTCGAATTAAAGCAGCAGTTCCTACTATAAAAAAGATATTGGCAGATGGTGGCAGCGTAGTGCTGATGAGTCATTTAGGAAGGCCATTAAAAAAGCTGAAAGACGATGGTACTGTTGACACAAAAAAATTTACTTTAAAACATACGTTAAGTGAAGTGTCGAAGTTATTGGGTGTCGAAGTAAAGTTTGCTTCCGACTGTGTTGGTGCAGAAACATCTGTACTTGCTTCTAAGCTTCAACCCGGTGAAGTACTATTGTTAGAGAACCTTAGGTTTCATAAAGGCGAAGAAAAGGGCGAAGAAGATTTTGCCAGACAATTAGCCTCTTTGGGTAATATTTATGTTAACGATGCATTTGGAACGGCACATCGTGCCCATGCCAGTACAGCAATCATAGCACAGTTTTTTCCGGGAGCAAAAATGTTTGGTTATGTTATGGCAAATGAAATTAAAAATGCAGAACGCATTATGCAACATGCAGAAAAACCATTTACAGCTATTATGGGCGGGGCAAAAGTTTCTGATAAAATTCTCATCATCGAACAACTCATGTTACGCTGCAATCATATTCTTATTGGTGGTGGTATGGCTTATACTTTCTTTAAAGCAATGGGTGGAAATATTGGATCATCACTTTGCGAAACAGATAAATTAGATTTAGCCAAACAACTTTTGGAACGGGCAAAACAATCAGGGGTTCAGTTTCATTTACCATTTGACTCTGTTCTTGGTGACAAGTTCGACAATGATGCACAAACATCAATCAGTGATAATATGAGTATTCCTGATGGTTGGATGGGTTTAGACATTGGACCAAAGGCGGTAACAGCGTTTTCAGAAATCATCAGTAAAAGCAAAACCATTTTATGGAATGGACCAATGGGCGTATTTGAAATGGAAAAATTTGCTGCAGGGACTAAAGGAATTGCAGATGCAATTGTTAGTGCAACATCAAAAGGTGCTTTTTCATTAATTGGTGGTGGCGATTCTACGGCTGCTATTAATAAATTTGGTTTGGCAGATAAAGTAAGTTATGTTTCAACAGGTGGTGGTGCTTTATTGGAATATTTTGAAGGTAGAGAATTGCCGGGAATAAAAATGATTATGTCTTAAGTCTGTAACAAAGGTTATTATTCAGCTATTTATCATAAACTGATTTAATAAATTTCAATAGCCGTAATAATTGGCAGATGGAATTAACTTTGATAAAACACAATTGATATTTTTAAATAAAATAGCCGGTTTATTTTAATCTTCTGTAGGTAATGTTTAAGGTTGTTTAAATAGCAACCTTTTCTATTTTTAAGGAACTAATAAACCGTTTTGTAGGTGTATGGCGACAATAATATTTAGACATATATCTATTTCATCAAATTTCCTAAAAGAAAGTTAAAAATTTCTTGGAAAATAAAAATTTCATGAATAATATTGAAACCGAATTACCAAAACCGGACAGAAATAAATGCTTATTTACAGCTATTTTTTGCAACTTTTTATCGCTTATCTGCACACGGTTTTAGTATTTAATGTAGAGAATAAAAATCAATTAGTTTAACCAAAATCAAATATCATGTTAAAAACAAATTACAAAAACAGAGTACATTCTTTCTCTTGTTGGAGATGGATGATTTGTTTCATGTTCCTGGTGGGAATGTGGACAACGAGCGCACAGGCGCAAACAACTATTACTACTACGTTTGCTAACAACAACGGTTCATCAGTTGTGGTATTTAGTGTGCAGAACAACAATCCTTATGCTATCATAATGACTGATATCGGTAGTCATGCGGGAGTAACATCAACTTACACTTGCTATTTGTATGCCAAGGCGGCCACCTATAATGTAGCTCCAGGTGCAGCCGGAGCAATCACTGCTGCAAATGGTTGGAGTGTAGTAGCTTCGAACAGCAGTTTATCTCTTNNGCAACAGGAGCAGGGCTACCTCCATTTACAACTACTGCAGGAAGTCTTAGATACTCAACAGTGAGTGGTACTTGTTCATTTACCGGAGCAGGAGTTGATTTGAATTCTTGTGCAAGTTACGGTTATGGTGGAACATTATCTTCACCAACTAATACACCACGAGGCCTCGTAGGATATATTTCATTTATTCCAGCAGTACCATGTACTGGCACACCAACACCTGGAAATACAACGGCAAATGTTAATCCTGTATGTCCAAGTTCTTCTTTCACATTAGGGTTACAAAATCCATCAAATGGAAGTGGAGTAACCTATCAGTGGCAATCATCTCCTGATAATATTACTTATACAAATATTAGTGGTGCTACAAGCGCATCATATGCCTTAACTCAATCAGTGGACACCTGGTATCAATGTATAGTTACCTGTACCAACAGTGGACAGACTACTACATCTAACCCTTTACAGGTAACAACCAATCCGTTTTACAATTGCTATTGTACTTCCACTGCTACGAGTACAGCAGATGAAGATATATTAAACGTTACTTTCGGTTCGTTGAACAATACTTCTACCTGCTCTACTACTGGTACGGGTCCTGGCTCTGTGCTCAATATGTACAGCAACTATAGGAGTGGTGTAGGCGCACCTGCAGCACCTAGCGTAATGCAAGGCGATGTAGTACCGCTTTCTTTAGGTTTGGGTACTTGCGGAGGCAGCTACCCAAATACCGCTAAAGTATTTATAGACTGGAATCAGAACGGTTTGTTTACCGATGCCGGTGAAGAGGTTTATGTATCTACTTCTGGATCGGGTGCACGCACCGTTACCGGCTCTGTTACTGTACCTTTGAGTGCCGTACCCGGCAATACCGCTATGCGTGTGGTTTTTGTTGAAACCAGTACACCTGTTCCTTGTGGTACTTATACATGGGGCGAAACCGAAGATTATTTAATCAATGTAGTAGCCACTTCAGCTTGTAGCGGTGCTCCGGTTGCCGGCACGGCATCTGGCCCTGCAAGTATATGTCCGAGTATTGCCTTTACGGTAAGCACTTCGGGTGCTACTGTAGGTACAGGCATCAGTGGTCAGTGGTATTCCTCTACTGATGGAGGAAGCACTTGGTCGCCTATCAGCGGTGCTACCAGCACAAGCTATAATGTAGCAGCCGGCATTTCGGTGCCTACTATGTATCAGTATGTGATTACTTGTAGTAATAGTGGCTTGAGTGCTACCAGTAACAATATAAGCATAGCTGTAAATCCTGTTAATGCGTGCTACTGTACACCTACTTCTACCAGCGCTACTTATGGTATTACTAATTTAACTACTACAGGTGGTATAGCTAATATCAATAATACGAGCCCTGGTGGTCAGGGATATGTAGATAATACAGCTCAAGCGGTGTCGCAACTTCAAGGTAGTAGTGTGAACTTTAGCTATACAGTAGTACCTACAGAAGGTGTAGGAATCTGGATAGACTGGAATCAAAATGGAAGCTTCTTAGATGCAGGTGAGCAAGTATATAGCTCAGGTGGATCTTATGTAAGTAGTGGTTCAGGAACTATCTCTGTGTCATTAAGCCAGCCTGCGGGCAATTACAGAATGCGTATCGTGGGTAACTGGCTCTCAACTTCTCCTACACCATGTGGTGACTTAGGTTCTGCAGGTTATGGTGAAGCAGAAGATTATACGTTTACGGTTATTCCTCTTAGCAACTGCTCAGGTACACCTACCCCCGGAAATACCTTGTCCAATCCAGCTACGGCTTGTATCGGACAAAATATTAATTTATCATTACAAAACAGTGTGGTAGGCGCAGGCATTACATTCGATTGGCAGTCATCACCGGATGGTGTAACTTGGACAAGTACCGGAGGTACATTACCTTCTTATACAACTACACAAAGTGCTGCTACATGGTATCAGTGCATTGTAACTTGTACCAACAGTGGACAAAGTGCTACCTCAACACCTGTTCAGGTTACTATGAGTCCATTCTACAATTGTTATTGTACAACAGGACTTGGTGGCAGTTGTGCAATCAACTCATTGAGTAGTGTTGCCATTGCAACTACTACCTTAAACAATGTTACAGGTGGATGTACAGGAACATATAATTCATTCCCTGCATCAGGAAGCACTACTGCAAGTTTGGTTCCGGGTGTACCCTATACTATGACTGCAGGATGTATTTCCGGCAGTAATACACAGGTTGCTATTTGGATTGACTACAACCAAAACGGTATTTTTGAAACTACGGAATACACATTGATTAACGGAAATATTCCAAGTGGAGGTTCCGGTTCAGGTACTTTTACAATACCTATAACAGCCTTAAGTGGAAACACCGGAATGCGAGTAAGAAGCGACTGGCAGGGAACAACAGCCTGGACATCTGCCGATGCATGTACTAACCGTACCTGGGGCGAAACAGAAGATTATACCATTACTATATTGATTCCAAACTCTTGCTCCGGCACTCCTTCCTCGTCAGTTACCACAGCTTCAGTGGCCAGCGTTTGCCCCGGTGGTAACGTAAGTTTAGGTACCAACCCTTTCTATACAGACGGTGGTTTAACTTTCGACTGGCAGAGTTCGCCTGATGGAATAACTTATACTTCAACAGGTATTACAAGTCAGACCTATAACGTTACAGGTTTTTCAGCTACTACATGGTATCAATGTGTGGTTACTTGTACTAATGGTGGATTATCAACCACTTCAACACCAGTGCAGGTTTCACTCAACCCATTCTATAATTGCTACTGTACAACAAGTTTACATTCTTCTAGTACACCTTGTATTAATGAGATTGATTTAAATACCTTAAGTAACAATACAGCTGCTGCAGGTTGTGCATTACCCGCATATTCTTTCCAATCAGCAACAACAAATGTTCTTAAAGGAAGTACCTATACGTTTACAAGAGTAGCATCCGGTACCGGTGCATGGACAGGTTTGTGGATTGACTATGATCATAGTGGTACTTTTGATGCCAGTGAATATACAGAGATATCATCAACCTCAACAGGAGCATTGACTAATAGTATTTCACTAACAATTCCAATGTCTGCATTAAGTGGTAACACGGGTATGCGTATCCGCCAGCGAACTGTTAATATGACTGCCAGTGATGCCTGTACTCAAAATTTTGGTTCAGGCGAAACAGAAGATTATGTGATTAATATTCAAACACCAGCACCTTGCAGTGGTACACCAGCAGCAGGTAATACAATATCTTCTGCACCATCAGCTTGTGTAGGTGTTCCGATTAACTTAACTATATCAACAACGTACGCTCTGTCAGGCATCACTTATCAGTGGCAGTCTTCTACAGATGGTGTTACTTATACCAACACCTCCGGAACCTTACCTACATACTCTGCAACACAGTCAGTCACTACCTGGTATCAATGTGTTGTAACATGTACCAATAGTGGGTTATCAATTACTACTACTCCAGTGCAGGTATTGCAAAATCTACCCAATAATTGCTATTGTACACCTACTTCTACAAGCGCGACTTATGGTATTACCAATTTTACTACCACAGGTGGTGTAACTAATATTAATAATACGAGTACAGGTGGCCAAGGATATGTAAATAATACAGCTCAAGTGGTGTCGCAACTTCAAGGTAGTAGTGTGAATTTTAGTTATACAGTAGTACCTACAGAAGGTGTAGGAATCTGGATAGACTGGAATCAAAATGGAAGCTTCTTAGATGCAGGTGAGCAAGTATATAATGCTGGAAGCTATGTAAGTAGTGGTTCAGGAACTATCTCTGTGCTATTAAGCCAACCTGCGGGCAATTACAGAATGCGTATCGTGGGTAACTGGCTCTCAACTTCTCCTACGCCATGTGGTGACTTAGGTTCTGCAGGTTATGGTGAAGCAGAGGATTATACAATAAACGTTATTCCTCTTACCAACTGTACAGGCACACCTTCCCCCGGAAATACCTTGTCCGATCAAGCTTCTGTTTGTTCAGGACAAAATTTTACACTTTCTCTACAAAACAATGTTGTAGCCACAGGCATTACATTCGATTGGCAATCATCACCCGATGGTGTAACCTGGACAAGTACCGGAGGAACATTACCTTCTTATACAACTACACAAAGTGCTACTACATGGTATCAGTGTATAGTAACCTGTACCCTTAGCGGACAAAGTGCTACCTCAACACCTGTACAGGTAACCATGAATCCAATAGCCAGTTGCTATTGTGTTGCAGGTGCAACTACTGCGGGTTGTTCAAGTGGCGATGAGTATATCGGTAATGTTACTCTCAACACTATCAATAATACAAGCACTTGCCAGCCTTCTGGAACGCAATACACTGACTTTACAGCGATTTCTACCAATTTGATTATAGGTGATACGTATGTGGCATCAGTATTAACTCCAAATTATTTTGGTGGTGATCAGGCTGCAATATGGATTGACTTTAATCAGAATGGCACATTTGAGGTTCCTGCTGAGCAGTTTATCTTATCAGGTGGTGCCAGTGGTGTACCTTTCACAGGTAATATCACAATCCCCGGTAGTGCTTTAACAGGCAATACCCGCATGCGCGTGAGAATGGCGTATACCGGAACTTTAGCACCATGCGGTATTGTTACTTATGGTGAAGTAGAAGATTATACAGTAAATATTTCTCCTTCTACATGTGTAATGGCACCTACCTATCCTGCCGATGCAGGCAGTGGTTGTGCCGATGCGGTTACAGGTAACATAGCCCTTAGCTGGCCGGCATTATCAGGTGCAACAGGTTATGATGTTTATTTTGGAACAACCAATCCTCCAACAACATTGGTTTCTAACAATCAACCCGGATTAACATATAATGCTGATGTATCAGGTGGAGCACCAATTTATTATTGGATGATAGTACCACAGATTTCAGGTGGCGGTAGCTCTTGTAATGTTTGGTC
>DKKR01000036.1:26212-26379 GCA_002455375.1 Bacteroidetes bacterium UBA6661 | reverse complement strand
AATGTTACTACTTCTAACATTTCTTATCTAATCCAATACGGAAGGATAAAAAAAATTGGTGAAAATGGTGCGACTCAAGTAATCAAAGAAGAATTAATTGAATATTACAAAGACCAAAAAAAATCAAGACAAGAAGAATGGAAGGAACAGCTTGGTGAAGATTTGAA
>DKKR01000036.1:0-26086 GCA_002455375.1 Bacteroidetes bacterium UBA6661 | reverse complement strand
TTCAAACTGAAATAGACAGAATTTCTAAAGCATTAAAATCATTTTTAGCAGACCACAAAACGCTTGAATTTGAAGACAGACTTTTAAAAGAGTTGTATGTTTTCAACAACAAGTATTTTCCAGTTCCAGAATACAAATACAAAGTAAAACGAAAAGAAATTGACGAAAAAACTTATGGCGAAGAGAAGGAAAAAGAATTCTTGCCAACATTCAATAAACTTGTAAAGGAGTATAAAATAAAACTTCGCCAGGACAAAGAAGATTCGTTCCTTGATAAATGGTATACTCAACACATCCGTGATGAAATTCAATTTGTGTTTGATGAAATCAAAAAGATAAAAAATGCCGATACCAAAAAAATTGTTAGTGTAATTCTAAGTCGCACCATTAGAAGTTGCAGAGCAACTACACATGCTGATTTAGCTACATTGCTTGAGCCAATCACAGCAACATATTACTGCGGTAAACATGGTAAAATGTGTAAGCCATTGTTTTCAATTCTTAAATGGTGGGAAACATATTCTAAGGACACGGTAAAAAGATTAGCTCAGTATGACAAGCTAAGAAAAGACACATTTCATACTTGTTTAACAGGTGACAGCAGAAACATTGACCTTGTAGGAGGACTCTATAAAATAAATCCCGATTTTGCAGAACTTGTAGAAAAGCAAAAAATCAAAGGAATATTTTCATCACCACCTTATGTTGGTTTAATAGACTACCATGAGCAACATGCCTACGCTTATGACTTGTTTGGCTTTGAAAGAAAAGACGAATTGGAAATCGGACCACTTTTTAAAGGACAAGGCAGAGAAGCAAAACAAAGCTATATTCAAGGTCTAAGTGATGTTTTGAATAACGCAAAAAAATATCTGGTCTATGATTATGATATTTTCCTTGTAGCAAACGACAAATACAATATGTATCCGACCATTGCAGAAAATGCCGGAATGCAAATAGTTAATCAATATAAACGACCAGTATTAAACCGAACTGAAAAAGATAAAGGTGCTTATGCTGAGATAATTTTTCATCTAAAAAGTAAATAATGAGTTTATCCATCAAGGCAAAAAAGGAAATAAACACCTTAATCGAAGCTGTAGTAAAAAAATACATCAGTAAGGCTGCAAGTAAACCAAAAGCTAATTCAGGCAACCCGTTTGTAATGGCTTTACTTAAAGACTTTGAGCCTCTTATTCACAGAATACACGGGCTTAAAACTTCTTTGGGAAGTGAAATGGAAAAAATCGCAGAGATAATTGCAATAGATGCTTGGGGTAAAGCAAACATTCAAAGAAAAGTAAAAGTGAATGTTGCTCTACCTAAAAATGTTTTTCAAACGATTGACTCAATTATCAATAATTTGAGCAATGCCAAGACTCTTAGTGATTATGATAAAGAGAAAAAAATGATACTTGATGCTTGTAAAAAACCATCTAAAACAACTGAACAACATACTTATGAATTTGACCTTGTTGTAACAGACCCAAAGAAAAAGCACACTTACATCCTTGAAATGAAAGGTCCTGACCCAAATACAACTGAAGTTCCAGGTGCTAAAAAGAGATTACTTGTTGCAATTGCCTGGGCTTACTTCAAAACAAAGTCAGAAAAAATTGATTCCCATTTTGCAATCTATTATAACAACAAGCATCCAAAAGTTTACAAAAACCCTAAAGTGCATTATTACTTTAATCCGGCAGGCGGGACTATTGTTCAAGAAGATTTTTGGAATTTTCTTGGAAAAAATACTCAAACTTTCAACTCTTTAACCAAACTATTTGAATCATACGGTAAAACTAACAAAAAGAAAATTTGGGATGGCTTTTCGAAACTAATTGATATAAAATAATGGCATTAACACAACAACAAATACAGCAAGTTGAAGCAGTTCTACGAAACAGTTTAAGACATAAATTCCAAAATTATTATCCTGAACCTGCAGTGATGCCTTTTCATACAAGGCTTCTTGGTCAGGACAGAATGGCTTTGTTTTCATTTATCCATTCATTAAACACAAATTTCGGGACAAGCATTTTTGAACCTGTTGCTAAAGCGTTGGCATTATCAACTTTTGCAAGTGCCGAATCACAGCAAACGGCCGGTAATCAAATTTCTTCAGAAGCTCATAGAGTAATTCAGAATATAATGGACGGTCTTGCAATTGCAACTTCTTCACCAAATAAGATTGAAGAAATAAACGCAATCAGAGAAGTATGTCAATCGGGTGAAATGAAAACAGTAAAGCCAACCAAAGTGGACGTTAAACTTGTTGGGCATGACGGAACAATTTATTTATTCGACATCAAAACAGCGAAACCAAATGCAGGCGGATTTAAAGAATTTAAAAGAACACTTTTAGAATGGGTAGCAACAACATTAGCAGCTAATCCGACAGCAAATGTTCAGACTATTATTGCAATTCCTTACAATCCTTACGAACCGCAACCATACAACCGTTGGACGATGCGTGGAATGCTCGACTTAGACAACGAATTAAAAGTTGCAGCAGAATTTTGGGACTTTCTTGGCGGACAAGGTGCATATACTGACCTGCTTGACATATTTGAACGAATCGGTTTAGAACTAAGACCAGAAATAGATGCATACTTTGCGAGATATAACAGACAATAACCAACGTATTTGTTGACACTGACTTGTCCTGAAACATGTGGCGTTCATTTCCATAAAATCAAACTCACTCTCAGAAGCTATAGCGTATTAGTGCTGTTTATGGCCTGATTTTTGTTGTAGTTTTGGTGAAGTTACTAATAAGTTTTACCCCCACTTTTTTCTAAAAGTCGTAACATTTTTTTTAAATGTTAATAAGTTATTTGGTGAACGTCCATTTTTTATGGGTGAATACTTAATATTGCTGCATAAGTGAGTAAAATCTCATGCATGCTTACCTATCTTAAATGTAGTTGGCAGTTTAAACTAATTAGGATCAACAACAAACATAACAACCATATATGGTACAGGAAATCAACATTAAAGTTTTATTGGTAAAACACAATCAGGACTTATTTGTGCCAATTACCAAATGCCTTGAAAGCGAAAGTATTCAATATACTTGCGTCTGCTCGGCAACTGAAGCACTTAATGAGCTAAAAAACGAAACTTATGATTTTATTCTGCTGGAAAATCAACTTACAGAGTACAGCGCGCTAATCTTTTTGAAACAACTTAATCTGCAACGCTATCAGGGCAATGTGATGATTGTAGCAAAAAATGCAACTGACGAAGAAATTGTTAGTGCCATCAGCAATGGGTCTGATGATGTTTTTACAACACCATTTAATACCAACCTGATACTTGCCCGTTTGAAAAGCCTTTATCGTTTAAGATCAGGCAATATCCCTCAAAACTATTTTTTTGGTGAGATAGAAATTAACCCGACAGAATATAAAGTGTGGGTCAACAAAAATAAAATGACCTTGACAAAAACAGAATTTGAAATTCTTAAATTTTTAATTTTTAATCCGGACAGAATAATTCCACATGAGGTGTTAGTCAAACAGGCATTGAACTTATCCCCTTCTGAGATTGGAGAAAATTATGAGTTTCTATACAGTCATCTGAAAAATCTGAAAAGAAAAATAGGACAACATTCGGCTTTTAATTATATAAAAACTGTTTATGGTCAAGGATATCGTTTTTGTTCCTTTATTCCTTTAGCAGAAAGTAATGCCGGGCAATAAAGTATTAATCATCAAGCAACTTTATTAATCTACTTTCTCAAAATCAGGAAGGTCGTCCTGAAATTCAAAACGGTCTTCTACCCTTTTGCAGCAAAAATGCTCTAACCCATTACTTACAATAAGATAAGGCACATCAAAAGTCAGATTGTAGCGTGCTGCCTGATAAAATACTTCTTGTGTAATAGCAACTTCAGGGGCTTTAAACTCGCAAAGCATCCATGGTGATAAATCATGCTTATAAACAATCAGGTCGGCACGCATTTTCAAGTCATTAAAAACATGCTCTTTTTCAATGGCAAACAATCCTTTCGGATATTTTTTTTCGTTAATCAAGAACATGATAAAATGCTGACGCACCCATTCTTCCGCTGTTAAGGCTACATACTTATTTCTAAGCTGGTCAAAAATTTGTTTACTTTGTCCCTCTGTTTTAATTTTAAAATCAAAATGAGGTAAATTCAATTCAATCATTGAACGAAATTAAATAAACTCATTGAAATTATTGTTTAAACAGATGATTCAGCTATCAAGAAATAAAATTTTATGCAATCAAAAGAAGAAATTGTAAAAAACTGGCTCCCGCGTTACACAGGTACAGCTATTGAAGATTTTGGCAAATACATTTTGCTCACCAACTTTAATAATTATGTTGAAATTTTTGCCGAACAACATCAGGTAGAAATTATGGGCACACATCGTTCCATGCCTAATGCTACTGCAAATGGTATTACAATAATTAATTTCGGAATGGGCAGTGCCAATGCTGCAACAATAATGGATTTACTTACAGCTATTGACCCTGCTGCTTGTTTGTTTCTTGGAAAATGTGGCGGATTAAAACGTAAAAATGAATTGGGCGATTTAATACTTCCTATTGCTGCTATTCGTGGCGAAGGAACATCAAATGACTATATGCCTGCTGAAGTTCCTGCCTTGCCTGCATTTAGTCTGCAAAAGGCTGTGTCAACAACGATAAGAGATTATGATAAGGATTACTGGACAGGAACCGTTTACACCACCAACCGAAGAGTTTGGGAGCATGATGAGGAGTTTAAACAATACCTGCGCAAAATGCGTTGTATGGCTATAGATATGGAAACAGCAACAATTTTTACAACTGGATTTGTAAATCAGATTCCATCGGGAGCGCTATTGCTGGTAAGCGATCAGCCAATGATACCCGATGGTGTGAAAACAGAAAAAAGTGACCTGAACATTACAAGAAAATTTGTGAAAGATCATATCAATATTGGAATAGATTCACTGAATCAGTTAAAGAATAACGGTCTAACGGTAAAGCATCTGCGTTTTTAATTAGCTATGCCTGAACGCAAATTTGAAGAGATATTAAAAGATCTTAAAAACAAGGTTTATCATCCTCTGTATTTTCTGCAGGGCGAAGAGCCTTATTACATTGATGCCATCAGTGATTATGTTGAAAAACATCTGCTGAATGACATGGAGAAAGAATTTAATCAAACTATTCTTTACGGTCGCGAAGCTGATGCCATGACAATAGTGAGTACAGCACGCAGATTTCCAATGATGTCCAACTATCAGGTTGTAATTATAAAAGAAGCACAAGATGTAAAATGGTTTGGCAGCAAGGAGAAAGAAGAAGAAAAAACAAAAGATAAAGTCAAGGAAAAAGAAGACCCGATGATGCTTTATCTTCAGAATCCGACAACTACCACCATTCTGTTGTTTTGCTATAAATACAAGACCATTGACAACAGGACAAAAAAAGGAAAACTGATAAAGGATAAAGCACAGTTTCTTGAAACAAAAAAATTATATGACAATCAGTTGCCTGCCTGGATAAAAAATTATCTGAAGGAAAGGAAAATTAAAGCTGATGACCATGCTGTAGAAATGCTTGCCGAATATTTAGGGAATGATTTATCTAAAATCAACAATGAAGTTGGGAAAATGCTGATTAATCTTAAAGACAAATCGGTAATTACAGTAAGCGATATCCGTGAGCATATTGGAGTCAGTAAAGACTATAATGTTTTTGAATTACAGAATGCATTAGCAGAACGAAACATTTTAAAAGCAAACAGAATTGTAAATTATTTTGAAGCGAATTCAAAAAACAATCCTATTCAACTGATTGTTGGTAGCTTGTTTGCTTATTTCAATAAAATTCTGATTTATCATTTCACTACCGACAAATCTTCTGCATCACTTGCTTCCGCTATGGGCATAAGTCCATTTTTTGTTAAAGATTATGAACGTACTGCCAGAAACTATCCTGTCTGGAAATTAGAGCAGATTATCGGCTGGCTACGAGAGTATGATTTAAAATCGAAAGGTGTTGGCAGTACAGATCAGGTGCCAACAGGTGAATTGCTCAGAGAAATGGTCTTTAAAATTATTCATTAAAAGTGATTCGGGTATCTGTAGTTTCTTATCTCAACTCCAAACCATTTGTTGCCGGGTTGACACAAAATAGCATCATAAACAAAATTGATTTGTCATTAGACATTCCATCTACTTGTGCAGAAAAACTAATCAATGGAAAAACAGATATCGGATTGATACCTGTAGCCGTTCTGCCTTTGGTAAAAAATGCACAGGTAATAACTCCGTTTTGTATTGCTTCAAATGGTACTGTTAACTCAGTGTTGTTGCTGAGTCAGACTCCGTTAAATGAAATAAAACAAATCTGGCTTGATTACCAAAGCCGGACTTCGGTAATGCTGGCACAGTTGCTTGCAAAAGCGTTCTGGAAAATTGATGTTAGCTGGCTTCCTTCTGAAAATGGATTTGAAAATAAAATAGAAGGTCAAACTGCAGGAGTTGTTATAGGCGACAGAGCATTGGCGTTGAAGTCGAACTTCAAATATGTGTATGACCTTGCCACAGAATGGAAAAAACATACAGGCCTACCCTTTGTATTTGCTTGTTGGGTGAGCAACAAGTCATTACCGGAAGATTTTATAGATGCATTTTCTGATGCACTCAATCAGGGAGTAGCATTAATTCCTGAGTTAAGCAAACAATTACAGCCGGATTATCCTTTTGATGTAAAAGGCTATTTAACAGAAAACATTGACTTCAGATTAGATAAAGAAAAAGAAAAAGCATTGAAATTGTTTTTGGAACAAATTAAGTGATAGAAAATCAATTCGCCTTTATCAAATATTCTTTTGAACGTAATCCGAAAACTATCTTCTTAAAACGACAATGAATTATAAACGTTAAGTTTTTCTTTCAGTTTTTGTCTTGCAGTATGTATTCTGATTTTTACGGTTCCTAATGGAATAGACAATTGCGAAGCAATCTCTTCGTATTTGTATCCCCGGAAACTCATCATAAAAGGCACTTTAAGATTATCGGACAAATCATTGATTGCATTGTTGATTTCCTTCATTACCAAGTTAGCCTCACCTCTGTTTCTGGTTGCATTATTAATGTTATTAAGGAAAAATTGATTTTCGGTGCTGTCCAAAAATGTTTGGCTTTTCACCATTC
This sequence comes from Bacteroidetes bacterium UBA6661, assembly GCA_002455375.1. Taxonomy (GTDB): domain Bacteria; phylum Bacteroidota; class Bacteroidia; order AKYH767-A; family OLB10; genus OLB10. The sequence continues at coordinate 18,908 of DKKR01000036.1, read as the reverse complement.
TGCGATAGTTGTTTATGAAAATATTTCGCATTATGGTATAAAGCCATCCGCTAAGATTGGTTCCCTTTTCAAATTTATCTTCATTGTTTAATGCCTTCAACATTGTTTCCTGAATAAGGTCATTAGCATCTTCAGAATTCTGAGTGAGTTTTAATGCAAAACCTCTTAAAGAACGATATTGGTCCTTTACTGAGTCTTTAAATATGATATCTGAGTTTTTCATTTGTTTAACCTTTTTAAATTAAAGCTCAACAAACTTACGATGCAAACATGAATTATGCGTTAATGTTTAACTTAAATAATGTTAAAGTTAAACAATATTGCAAAATGCAGACAATCAAATAAATAGCTTAGTAGAAGAAAGTATTGTATGCCTTTTTAAAATACTGACTGATTTTTCGAAGAGGCTTTCGAAGGGTTGTGAAGAATCCGGGCTTCAGATTATTCATTTTCCATGCTAGTTTATCTTCAATATTCGCTTTAAGTTTCACAAAAAAGCTGATATTACTAACGCCTCCCATTCTCATTTTAACAATAGTTTCGGGGAGATAGGCAATCTTTATTTTATGCTTGTGAATAAGCCTGAGCATTAATTCATAATCAGCAGAAAGTTTAAGATCGGTATTGATATACCCATATTTTTCATAAACAGATTTGCGCACAAAGAATGTAGGGTGCGGAGGCATCCATCCTTTTTCAAATGAATCGGGCTTATATTCTCCGGCCTTCCAAACACGCATTACTTTATTGGTATCTTCACGGTTAACAAAAATTAAATCGGCATAAACACCTTCCAGTTCGGGGTCGGCATTAAACAGTTTCATGACATTGGAAACAACCTGTGGATGTGCATATAAATCGTCAGAGTGAATAGCTCCAATAACATCACCTGATGCCATTTTTAAACCTTTATTAAGACCAAAGTAAAGTCCTCCGTCTTTTTCAGAAACTATTTTGGTAATCTTATCTTTATACTTCTCCGCTATCTGAAGTGTCCTGTCTTTTGATTTACCATCAATCAGCAAATACTCCATGTCAGGATAGTCCTGCACGACAACAGATTTTATGGTATCTTCAATAGTTGCGGCACTATTATAGGTTATCGTTACAATCGAAATCTTCATAATCATTATATTCCTTAGGGTCTTTTACCCATTATACAAAAATAGGTTGCAAAATCATTCTGCAAACAATTTTTTATTCTGATTTACCGTATCTGAATTATTTAATACTTCTTTAGCTAGTTCCATTGCTCCATGTTGCCACACTTTATACGTTTCCTGATCCATAGAAGCTGATTTTATTAGACTTTCAATAAAATGTTGTTGATTATCTAATGGAAAATCAAAACCGGCAAATTTTGCCTCAAGCCCATGCCAAGGGGTATTGTTGCTAATAATAACCGGAACCCCAAAAGCCAGACTCTCAACAATAGCATGACCGTAATTTTCATGCATAGTTGGCAGAATTGAAAAATGATTGTTTTCAAAGACAGATTCAGAATGTGTTGCATCAACAACTCCCTTGTATTCAACAGCAATATTTTGAGGTAACAATTTAATCAAATCGTTGCATTGACTCCAATAGGCATCATCTTCAAGAGTTCCATAAATGTGAAATATGATTTTCAGATGCTGTGGAATTGCTTTAAGCCATTCCAAAACAAGATGCAGATTTTTCTTTTTAGAAATACGGCTAAAAAATACCAGATTCAGATGACCGGCATTTTTAATTTTGGTTTCTGCAACAGCAGGTTTTACAGATGATAAATTTAGTGCTACCCTAACTTCTGCTCTATTACCAAAAATTGCTTTAATTTCTTTTGCTTCTTGCTCTGTGCTGGCATGCCATCGCACCTTGTCAAAGGTGGCAAGCATTTTAGAAAGAGAAATGAATGCAAGTTTCTTTAATGGCTTAATAGCTAATGCACCTGCACCTAACATACCTCTTGGAGCAATAATACATTTACATTCCGGAAGATATTTACGGGCTATCTTTAGTGGTTTTAAAGTAAAGTTTTGAGAAAAAAAGCTGTTCATATACAATATATCGGGCTTTTCTTTTTGTATCACCTCTCGAAATGATTTCTGACTTAAATTATTTTTAGAAAAATAATAAACTCGTGTACCATCAGGCAAAATATTCCATGCATCGGAGTTAATACCTTCATACGGTTTATCGTCACTAAAATCGGTATCCGAAGTAATAACGGCAAAATCAAAATCATTTTTTAAACAGTTGATAATACTGGCACAAGAACGTATTGGTCCGCCAGCTTTATAGCCAGGAAGGTACCAGTCAATTGCGATGAGAATTTTTTTTCTTGAAGACATCAGTATTCAATATTATTTTTTTCGAGCCAATGTTCAAGCACAACACAAAGCCAAATATCGAGCCAGCGCACACCCGGCTTTCCCTCATTAAAACTTTGCCATCTGTCAGTAAGAGCTTCTTTATTCATGAAACCACGATCGGCAAGTGCGTAAATACGGTCACCGCAGAAAGCATGCAACTCTTTTTTCAACCATCGTTCCCAAGGAAAAACAAAACCCATTTTTTTACGGTGCACAACTTCATCAGGCAACAAATCTCCTAAACTATCAACTAATAATTTTTTAGGATAAACAGGGTTTTTATATTCATCATTCACGCCCATAACGTATTCTACCAACTTATAGTCAAGAAAAGGGACTCTAACTTCAAGTGCAACAGCCATACTCATTTGATCGGTATCGCGCAACAACACGTTTTGCATATAGCTCGATATTTCTGCTGCACTAACCTGACTAAACAGCGGAAGTCCGGCAGAACTTTTATTCAACTCTTTAATTATTTCTTTAACAGCATCAATGCCATTAAACTTCTCTTCAATAAATAATGATAACTGTTGTGCATTACTTATTTGCCTTGAAACCGGAAATGAATATTGCAAAGAGGCATCAGGTGACAGCAACAACTGTTGCAACTTAATGCTTGCAGTATCTTTCTTTAATGCTGTAATCAACTTGCCTAACAACTGACGAAGTGGTAATGGCAACTTCCATAACCAGCTTTTCTGATAAAGCAATTCTGTACGCTTAAAAACAGGATAACCGGCAAACAACTCATCACCTCCAAGTCCTGATAGTGCCATAGTGACACCGGCCTGCCTAGTAATTTTTGAAACGATATACGAGTTAGGGCCATCACCACTTGGATGATCAAGAGCATTCATTGCTTCAGGCAGCTGATTTAAAAAGTCTTCGGGTTTTAGCAAAAACTCATGATGATCTGTTTTGAATTTATCTGCAATCAATTTAGCAAATTTTGCTTCGCTGAAATCTGATTCATCAAAAGCAATGGTAAATGTTTTTACCGGCTGAGTGTGTATTCGGCTCATTGCACCTACAACAGCACTAGAGTCAATTCCACCTGAAAGAAATGCTCCAAAAGGAACATCACTGATAAGTCGTCTGTTTACAGCATCAAAAAATAATTTATTGATATCTGCACAAACCTCCCGGTAACTTTTTACTGAAGAAGAAAAATCAGTATTTTCTACAATATGCCAATAACGTTCTATATTAATTCCGGAAGCATTAATTGTCATGCAATGCCCGGGCATGAGCATAAAAACATTATTGATAAATGTCTCAGGTGCATGGATGGTTTGATAAGTAAAATACTCATGAATAACCCTTCGGTTAATTTTTCGGGGCACAATTCCTGACTGCAGCAATGCTCTTATTTCTGAGCTGAACAAAAACATTTTATCCTTGCTGAAGTAATAAACTGGCTTTATTCCTAATCTGTCGCGTGTAATAAAAAGCTCTTGCTTGGACTTATCCCAAATAGCAAAAGCAAACATCCCATTTAAATGATGCAAACAATCTTTGCCCCATTGCTGGTATGCCGCAAGAATAACTTCTGTATCACTACCTGATTTAAAGGCATATCCTGTAAGAAGTTTTTTTACATCATTAAAATTATAAATCTCGCCATTGAAAGCAATTTCAAGATTTCCATCATTGCTATGCATTGGCTGATGACCTGCCGGAGAAAGATCAATAATTGCTAATCTTCGGTGACCAAGTGCAACTTGTTCGTCAACATAGTATCCTTCATCATCAGGGCCACGGTGTGAAATAGCATTGTTCATCAACCTTATTGAGGATGACGATTGTCCGCTGCTCATTCCATAAATACCTGTTATTCCACACATAATTTATTTACTGTTTAAAATTTTCCAGACTACTGCAGCCCATGTATCGGGGGTCATAGACTTTGATAATTCATGACTTTTTTTACCCATCTCAATTAAAGTACTATCGGGCAAAAGCATTATTTTTTTAAGTGCCTCCTTCAATGATTCAACATTGTTTGGCTCATGATAATATCCGTTTTCACCTTGTTTTAAGAAGGCTGTACCTGCAGGAGCTTTTGTACTTAACAACAACGGATAACCTGCGATGGCATATTCATGAACTACCACACCCCAATGCTCATCGTAAGTGGGTAAAAGAAATACCCCTGTCTGACGCATGTACTCCTCCATTGCCGAAGGTTGAATAAAACCTACATTTCTGATTTTAGGATGCTGTGGAAATTCTTTTTCAAGTGGCCCTTTACCTAAACACCACAACTCCCATTCGTTTGGCATTTCATTCTGCAACTGCGTAAATGCTTGCCACAGTTCGCGAATACCTTTAATTTCTATATAACGTCCAACAAAAATAAAACGCTTAGGAAATTTTTTTTCTTTTATAGGCATTAATTTATGATATGCCTGATCGAACAATTCGTAATTGGCAGAATACATTCCTGTTTCAATACGATTTTCTTTGAAGCCAAGTTTTTTTGCATAAACAACCTGTGGCTGACCGGGCACCCAGCAATGTGAAAAAATGCGAGGCAAAATAAATGGTGCTGTTACCGATGCTATATATTGTTTAAGTTTTCCTTCCCACAAATTATCGAAGGCAAGCACTGTAGGTATTTTTCCTGAGAATTGTTTAGCAACATTTACATAACCTTTATCCATCCATCCATTACAAAAGATAAAATCCGGATTTATTGATGCTACCAAGTCATTAAGTTTTTGTTCCTGATACTGATTTCTGTCGTAATAAGTAATGTTTGCAACATCATCAAATCGGAATGGCGCATTGGGGTCAAGCGGATACTTAACAACATGCAACTCTACCGGATAGTTTTGTGCTGTCTTTTTAAAACAGGCTTCAACATAACCTGCAGGTTCAAGATATAGGAACAACGCTTTCTTCTTCGCGGTCTGCATTAAATTGATCTATGTTAATAATAAAATTAAGAATTAAAATAAGCACTATGTGAAATGGATTTAAGGAGCCCATTATCCAAGCTTCGAACGATGCTGAAAAAATAACAGCAAACAAAACCGGAAAAGCCAGTTTAGAGTGAAGCATCGCTTTTACAAATGTTTTTATAAATCCAATTGCAAACAGAATAAGTCCAATCAAGCCGGTGTTCATCCATATAGCAAGCCATGAGTTGTGAACGCCACCCTGATGACCTAAAGCACTTAGCCAATGTCTGTTTTCATAGAAGTACCACTCATCATAAGCAAACCCTCGCCCTAAGAAAAACTGTGATTGAATTTGTTTCCATGCAGCACGCCACGCAATCAACCTACCTGAGCCATCTTCAATAGCTTCTGCACGTAAATAATGTCCGAGACCCAATGCTTCTACAATAGCCACTATATTCTGATTGATTAACTCATAAGCAACAAGTGCAACAACCAGAATTGCAAATCCTGCAAGGTAGCCCATCTCATAGAAACGAGCAAACAATAAAAATATAACTATTGACATCATGGTATTCCGAGAAACTGCAAGCAGTGTACTCAAAATGATTAGTCCGTAAACAATGCGTGTTTCATTCTGATCAAGAAGTCCGGGAAATTTTTTCAAGGAAATAAATACAAGCATAAACAGCAGGGTGCATGCAATACCAATACCATTAGGATTCCCATAAACGCCACAGAAACGACCAACAAGAAAAACTGTATTAGGAAACAATGGAATCATGACTATGCCTATTAAAAGAATACAACAAAAAAGCATGATGACTTCTTTTATAAAACTCTCACCCAACTCACGAAAAGCTTTAATGAAATAGGCAGGAACTACGGTAAACAGCAATATATAACTTAATGTTTTCATGGCACTATTCATAAAATTTACAGATGGTGCTTGCATTAACATTGCTGCACTCCATATAAAAAACAAAATGAATGGTTTAAAATAATCGTTTGTACCTGTGAAGTTTTTTCTATCGAAAAAATAAAACAAAGACAGCAATACGATGTAAATATTCTTTGCCTGAGCTGCATATAATGCTTCTGATTGACGACTATCGCTCATCACAAGTAGAAAAAACAAGCCTAATATCAACTCTTTGTACATGCCCTTTAATTTGAGCATTACTACACTCAACGCTACTGCAGCAACACCAAGTGTTTCATTTACCATGCCACAGAAGACCCATGCAAAACACATGATCACAAACTGTGCATTATTTCGGATAAACTGAAGCATTTGGTGGTTTAGAGCTACAAATTTAATATTTATGTTTTCTGTTCAGCCATTTGTTGAAAGAGTTCAAGATGTTGCTGTGCAATAACCGGCCAGGTAAATTTCTCTTTTACTCTTAGGTATGACTGCTCTGCCAAACGTTTTTTTGCTTGTTCGTTCAAAACAAAATACATAGAAATTGCATCTTTAAGAGATTTCACATCAGACTTCTCAATGATATAGCCATTTAAAGAATCAACCATAACGGTCGTTGCGCCTGTATCTGTAACAATTATAGGCAATGAATAACTCATAGCTTCTAATACAACTGTAGGCATACCTTCAAACAATGTTGGTAAAACAAAAATGTCACATTCTTTATAAAGACTGTTTAACTTATCATCATCGGCAAAGCCATGAAAAACTACATTAGGCTCTTTAACCGTAGTGCTGAAATGTTCAAACAAGGGACCTTTGCCGACCAAATGAAACTCAAGTTCATTTTTATAGCCGCCATTATTTAATTGGGCAGCTGCATCCATCAATACATGAATACCTTTATTAGCAGCAAACCTTCCAACAAACAAAAGTTTTATAGGCCTTTTATCAAAAACTGTTCGCTCAAATTTTTGAGCAGGCAGATTTATTGCATTCGGCAACACAACAATTTTATTATGATGACTTTTAACATTACTTTTTAATAGTTGTGTCAAACGGCCACCGAGTGAAACAACTTTTGCAGCTTTTGAAAAAAGATATCCAAAAACAAATTTAAATGGTATAGCTTTTAATCTATCTGAGAAAGAAAGTGCCTGATAAAATTCCAATCCATGAGGATTTAGTATAACACGGCTTCCAATTTTATCTATATTATGCCAAACGGCCATTCCTTGTGCATCAATTACAGCATCAGGAAACTGTTTTAATGCTTCATATACTTGCTTTGAATAGTAATACTCATTCAACAGATAATTACTGCTATGTTTGTTGCGCTTGATGCCAATTTCAGTAATATTCAATGATGCATCAAAGACATTCTGTTCATGATGCTGATGAATAACTGCAATTTTAATTTTTTTTGTTCTTGCCAGTTCTTCAACCAACAAACGTGTATGTTTTTGAATTCCACCAACAAGTTGCGGATATACACCATCAGTACAAAAAACCACCTGAACAGGTTGACTCATTGCACCAATGTTTTAATTCCTTCTTCAATTCCAATTTTAGGAGACCATCCAAGTGATTTCAATTTAGAAACATCTGCAAGCAAATGTTGTCTTTCTACTTTACGAACTCTTGACTGATCCACTTCAATTTCTATTTTTTCATTTATTGCTTTAGAGAAAGCATCAACAATTTCTGTAACCGAATACTCAATACCACGACCGAGATTATAGGTATGAATACCTCCTTCAACATGGGTAAGTAATGTTTCTACAGCTGCAGCCATATCGTAGGTGTGAATAAAATCACGTTTGGGAGTAAGGTTCCCTAATTTAATCACTCTCTTTCCCTCAAGAACCTGTTTTTGAATTTCCGGTATCAGGTGTGGATTGGTTTCATTCGGACCAAATGCATTAAAAAACCTGCAAACAACAACAGGGATATCAGTCTCTAAAAAAAACTCATTGCATAAATGCTCGCCTGTTAGTTTTGATAAGCCATAAATATCCATTGGGCCTGTGGCAAAACTTTCACTCACAGCTAAGTCGTAAATTGGATAAACGGCAGCTGTAGATGCAAAAAACACTTTCTCCGGTGTATATTTTTGTGCTGCCTTTAAAAGGTGCATTGTTCCTCTGATGTTGATATTACTGCTCTCGTAAGGATGTTGATTACAATAGGGAATAAAATGTACTGCTGCCAGATGAATAATATACTGAGGTCTGATTTTACCTATGATTTCATCAAGACGCTGTTCATCAAGAATATCAGCATTAAAAAAATGACTGTCATCAATATTGATAAACTGTCTGTTGCCAAAAGATAGATTGTCAATTACAAAAATCTCATGTTTTTGTTTCTGAAGGTGTGCAATTACGGCTGAGCCAATAAACCCTGCACCGCCTGTTACTAATATCCGTTTCATAAAAAATGGTGGTTATAAATTTCTATGTTTCTAATAAAGGCTTGTTGTACGAATGTTTTGTAAAAAAGTTTAAGTCATTAATTGTATTAAATTGGTATAACTTGCATTGTGCGATTTTTTTGTAAAGTGGTCATTTACCAGTTGAAGCAGCCTGTTTCTTTCGGAAATATTTAAACGATTCATCTGCAACGGAGATTCGTCCAACACCCAACCGCAATCATTTTGCTTTACAAATGAAGTATAATCTCCAATACCTTCAGAGATAATTACAGGTAAGCCTGCAGATAAATATTCGGCAAACTTAGTGGGTGAGGCTACCTGATTGGTAACACTTTTCTCTCTAATTAAAATTCCAATATCACATGATTTCAATATTCCTGACACTTCACTGTGTTTTACAAAAGTCTGAAAAATTTTATCAGGGAACTCTGTTTTTAACTGATCTACATTTTTATCCTTTTCGGAGAGAAACAGCACTTTAATATTTTTATTATTATTGATAATCTTCTGTAAAAATCCCTGTAATAAATCAAATGACTGCCACCCTGCTGTTGAACCGGAATAAACCAGAATGATATCATCTGCATTGAATTTCATTTTTTTTCTTGCATTTTCTATTTCCTCCTGTTTTAAAATTTCAGGACGAAAACTTGTGTTTAGTGTACATGGAATAACAACATGCTTGTTTTCACTGTAGCCATAACGTTCATTCCAATATTTTACCAATTCTTCTGAAACGGCTATCCGAAAATCGGCATTTAGTACAACTGACTTTTCCCATGTATGAATACTATTTTTCCATTCCTGCAACGGCACTACCTGATATTCATTCCATTCAGCAGCGATGGCACCACGACCATCAAAACATACTTTTAGTTTTAAGATAGACTTTAAACGCAATGCTATCCGTGCAGCCAGGACGTTTCTTGCAATTACACTTCGCTGATTTAGAAATAGTAAAACAAAAAACAGCATCAGCGTATTAAAACCAAAACTTGTCATTCGCGGAAGCATTGGCAAGACAATTGCCGAGGGCATTTCACGTTTAATTTTCTGTCTATTATGACTGAAATTGTGCAGTGAAATAAATGACACTAATCTAATTTGTGCATTGTGGCTTTCATTCAAAAAATTACATACATCGACTACCTGACTCGAATAAACACCAGAGGGCTGATCGGCATAAGTAAGATAAATCATATTCTGACTCTTTAGGGCAAAGAAACATGATTAAGCATGCATGTTTCCTCTGTACTTAATGTACTTTTCAACAAACAGTATTAACACAATTATCTTAGCGATCCCGCCTTAGAGGATAATTGCCGACCCACTGTCTTTTTGTGACTATGTGATGAAGTCTTAAAAACCCGTTGAAAATGCAGTGTAAAACATCTGATTTGTAATTATAGGAATCTTATTTTCGTCCCGGAATAACTATAACCTGTTACAAATGAATTGGAAATTTTGGAAAAGCAGCGGACGTAAAAGTAAAACACGTGAGTGGATTGATGCATTGGTTTTTGCCGTTGTAGCTGCAACTATAATAAGAACTTTTTTAATTGAAGCTTTTACTATACCAACACCTTCAATGGAAAAATCGTTGCTCGTTGGCGATTTCCTTTTTGTGAGTAAAGTAAGTTATGGTGCAAGAACACCTATGACTCCATTATCGTTTCCATTTGTACATCAGGAATTGCCGATAATTGGCGGAAAGTCGTACAGTGATGCAATTAAATGGGGCTACCATCGCCTGCCGGGATTTGGCAATATCAAAAACAATGATGTTGTTGTTTTTAATTACCCGGGAAATGTATTCTACCCTGATGATGATTTAAAAAGACCTATTGATAAAAAGACACATTACATCAAGAGATGTGTCGGCATTCCCGGTGACAGTTTAAAAATCATTGATGGACTTTTGTATGTCAACAACAAGCCGGTTCCACTTCCCGAACATGGACAAATGACCTACACCGTAATTACTGATGGCAACACTATCAATCCAAAAACATTAGAGAAATACAATATTTACGAAGGTGCAAATCTTGGAAATGGAATCTATCAGTTTACATTGACTAAGGAAATTGCAGATGAATTAAAGAAATTGCCTTTCATAAAAAGTGTTGAACTATATAATCAACTTCCCGGTGCGCCAAGTCAGTTTCAAAAATTATTTCCATTTGATTCACGTTACAACTGGAATATTGACAACTATGGACCGATTTGGATTCCCAAAGCCGGAAACACCATTACTTTGACCGAAGCAAACCTTCCTTTTTATCAGCGCTGCATTGTTGAATTCGAAAATAACTCTTTAGTCATAAAAGGCAATCAATTTATCATTAACGGAACACCTACTACTACTTACACATTCAAACAAGATTACTATTGGATGATGGGCGACAACAGACATAACAGTGCGGATTCACGATTTTGGGGATTTGTTCCGGAAGATCATATTGTAGGTAAGGCTGTTTTTATCTGGCTAAGCTGGAACAGCAATGGCACTTTCTTCGATAAAATAAGATGGGGTCGCTTATTTAATTTTATACATTAATGTCCATTGCTGTATTTTCAACAGCATATTTTCCTTCACTGGAATACATTAGACATATTCTTCAGTTCGATGAGATAATTATCGAAACTAAGGAGCATTTTCCGCATCAGACCAACAGGAATCGCTGTCACATCCTTGGCCCTAATAGAATACAAACGCTTACTGTTCCTATAAAACAAAATCATATAAAAACACCAACAGGTAATATTGAAATTTGTAGCGGCAAATGGAAGCAGCAACATTGGCGTAGCCTAACTACTGCATATAACAGAAGTGCCTTGTTTGAATTTTATAAAGACGAATTAGAATCTATTATATTTGACAACCATCGTCTCTTAATTGAACTAAACACAAAAATTTTATCGTTCATTTTGAAAGCCAAAAAGAAAACGATAGCAATAAATTTTACCACATCTTTTCAGGCGAGCTACAAAAATGACTTCCGCTATATCTCTGATGCAAAATCACAAAAACAAATTTCTGATTTAAACATTCCCTCCTATCCTCAGGTTTTTTCAGAAAAAATTGGGTTTGTTTCTAACCTGAGTGCCATTGACGCATTGTTTAACGGGTCACTATAATTCCACATAAAAAAACCTACTGTACTATTATTTACTTTTGTTGTTTCTCCAATAAACAATAGTGAATAAGAAAAAAATTATTAACGACCCGGTTCATGGTTTTATAACCATTCCGTCCGAATTTATATTCGACCTGATAGAACATCCATACTTTCAAAGGTTGAGGCGAATCAGGCAATTGGGATTGGCACAATATGTCTATCCGGGCGCAGTACACACGCGATTTCATCATGCTATTGGTGCAATGCATATAACACAAATTGCAATTGAAACATTAAGAAACAAAGGTCATGAAATTTCTGCTACTGAAGAAGAAGCAGTGAGTGCAGCTATCTTACTTCATGACATTGGGCATGGACCATTTTCCCATGCTTTAGAGCACACACTTGTTGCGCATTTAAAGCACGAAGAAATTTCCATGATGATTATGGAGAAAATCAATGAATCAATGGGTGGTGCATTGAATATGGCAATTGAAATTTTTAAAAATGTTTATCCCAAAAAATTTCTACACCAGTTAGTCAGCAGTCAGTTGGATATGGACCGATTGGATTACTTAGCACGTGATAGTTTTTTTACAGGTGTTTCTGAAGGTATTATCAGCAGTGAGAGAATTTTAAAAATGCTAAACGTATTTGATGACAAGCTGGTTATTGATGCAAAAGGAATTTATTCAGTAGAAAAATTTATTGTTGCTAGGAGGCTAATGTATTGGCAGGTTTATTTGCATAAAACAGTTCTTGCTGCAGAAAACCAACTCATCAACACTTTAAAAAGAGCACGTTATTTGACTGCAAAAGGTCATGATTTATTCGGAACAAAATCATTTAAAATATTTCTTAAAAATAATTTTACTTCAAAAGACTTTAAGCAACAACCACATTTAATAGATGAGTTCTGTCTGCTTGATGACTTCGACATATTTACCAGCATTAAAGAATGGATGACCCACGATGATTTTATTTTATCTCATTTATGTAAAGGGTTGATTGACAGAAATCTGTTTAAAATTAAACTACAGGAAAAGTCATTTACGCAACAAGAAACAGAAAATTATTTAAAGAAAGCTGTAAAAGCTTATAACATTACAGAGGAAGAAGCATCAAGTCTAGCTTTTACAGGAAAAATCGAAAACAGTGCATATACAAAAAGTCAGGAAAACATAAACATTCTTTTCAAGGATAATGTAATTAAAGATATTGCTGATGCTTCGGACAACTTGAGTATTTCTGCCCTAAGCAAGCCTGTTGTGAAACATTATCTATGTGTTGACTCGGGATGCCTTTAGCCGGTGCAATTTCAGTTTTCAGGAAAAATCAGTTGAGGTTGTAATGATTTTAGTTGAAATGATTTCCGATGGTAAGGAGACAGGCCAAATTTCTTAATTGCTTCAACATGAATTGCTGTCGCATACGCTTTATTTCTATCCCAACAATAAACAGGGTGTTTATGATGTAACTGAAGCATATATTCATCGCGATGTGTTTTAGCAAGAACAGATGCAGCAGCAATGGAAGCAAACAAACCATCCCCTTTTACAATACAATGATGGGGTACTGCTTTATAATTTTTAAACCTGTTGCCATCGATGAGTAATCTTTCAGGAAATATTTCCAACTTTGAGATTGCATTATGCATTGCTTTATATGTAGCCTGCAAAATATTAATCTTATCAATTTCGGAATGTGTACAGGATGCCACTGCCCAGGCCAAAGCTTCTTTTTCAATAACTAAACGCAACTTATCTCTTTGTGCAGCAGTAAGCTTTTTTGAGTCGTTCAATTGAGCGTTACTAAAATCACGAGGAAGAATTACAGCAGCAGTAAATACAGGGCCTGCCAGACAACCTCTTCCGGCCTCGTCTATGCCGGCTTCTACATCATCAGAAAAATATGATTTAAGCATCTCTGAGCAAAAATAAATGCATTAATTTAATTACTCATACAACTTTAACTAAAATGGTGCATATTTAAGTATATTTGTGGCGTTCCTCAATTAAAAATGCCAATACAATTCGTTTATCCGTTTTTTCTTTGGTTTCTGGCAGCGCTTTCTATTCCTATCATTATACACCTGTTTAATTTCAGGAGATTCAAAAAAATTGAATTCACCAATGTCAGGTTTCTGAAAGAAATAAAAGAACAAACGCAATCGCATTCTAAATTAAAGCACTTGCTGGTATTGCTAATGCGGCTTATGGCATTAGCCTTTCTGATTCTGGCTTTTGCACAACCTTTTGTTCCAACCAAGTCAACAGAGTCATCAGGGCAGCAAATCGTCAGCCTTTATATTGATAATTCTTTCAGCATGAATCTTTCCGGCAAGGAAGGTTCATTACTTGATGAAGCAAAAGATAAATGCAGAACCATTGCTACATCACTCCCGTCATCAACAAAGTTTCAGCTACTTACAAATGAATTTAAAGGTGAACAGCAACGACTCATTGACCGTGATGAATTGCTTGAGCTAACAGATCACATCAAAATAAATCCGCAAAGTAGAAACATCAATGAAGTATTAATTCGTCAGACTGATGCATTAAAAAAATCAAACTCTGACAATCGTTCATCATTTATTATTTCTGACTTTCAAAAGAGCTTCTTTGATATGCAACCGGGAGTTAATGATAGTCTCTTAAAATTAAATCTACTAAAAACAGATGCCGAAGAAGTAAAAAATATTGCAATAGATTCATGCTGGCTAAGTGCTCCGGTAATTCAGCTGAATACTCCATCTGAACTCAATGTTAAAGTCAGAAACTACGGTAACGAAGATGCCGAAGTACCTGTTAGATTTTATATCAACAACTCACAAAAAACAGTGGCATCTGCAAAAATTAATGCAGGAATGGACGCTACCGTAAAAATGAACTTCACCATAATACAGCCTGGCTGGCAATTGGCAAAAGTAGAAATTGATGACAACCCGATTGCTTTTGACGATACCTATTATCTTTCTTTTCGAATTGCAGATAAAATTCCTGTTTATCATATTGGAAGCAGCAAGAATATTTTCATTGACAAACTCTTAGCGAATAATAGTTTAATAGATTATACTTTCAGCACTCAAAATGCAGTTGATTATGCCATGCTGAAAAAGTGCAATGCAGTAATCCTAACAGACCTTAAAGACATATCATCCGGAATGAGTGATGAAATTGCACGTTTTGTTGATTTAGGGGGCACATTAATTATTTTTCCCGATTCTAATATCACACCTAATGGTTATGAAAATCTTTTTGGTAAACTGAATGTAGAAAATTACAGTACCCTAAACACCAACAGCATCAGTGTTAGTAAACTTGACTTAGCCAATCCGTTGTTTCACGATATGTTTGAGAAGACCGATGAAAGGATGAGTTTACCTACAGTAAATCAGAGTTATGAAACAGTATCTTCACTCAGGTCAGGGAAAAACATAGTAATGCAATTGCAAGGCGGTCATTCTTTTTTAAATTATTACCATAGAAAATCCGGTAGTGTTTATCAGTTTACTTCAGCAGCACAACCTGCGGCAGGTACTTTTGTTACTCATGCATTATTTGCACCTGTACTTTTCAAAACCATATTGTTAAGTGCCCCATCTTCTCAGCCTACTCTGTTTATCGGAGAAAACAGTGACATTAAAATACCCTCATCAATACAAACAAACGATGTGTTACATTTAATTAACAGCGATACAAAAACGGATATTATTCCTGAATTTAAAACTACAAATGATGGAACACTAATCAATCTAACCGGTATAGAACAGGCAGGCTTCTATCAATTGAAAAATTTAAACGACAGCATACTTTCAATCATTGCATTAAATTACAATAGAAAAGAATCTGATCTGAAAGCCTTCAGTGATGAGGAATTAAAAAGTATGTATGGTAACGGCAAATTCAAATCAGTAGAAGTAGTTAATCCTACTGGAAGCGGCCTCACAAAATTTATTAAACAATACTCATCAGGCATTTCACTCTGGAAATATTGTATATTGGCAACATTGCTATTTTTAATAGCAGAGACATTATTACTTCGCAGTGACAGAAAAATGGTAACACTAAAAAATTAAAACCATGGATATAATCTTAAAATCGGTAAGGATTATCAACCCGGGAACCACACATCATCAAAAGACACGTGATATTATTATTGTCAACGGAAAAATTAAGAGTATAACTACAAACGCAGGTAATGAGGAAGGAATAAAAGAGCTTGACCTGAAGGGTTGTTATGTGATGCCCGGTTGGTTTGATATGAGAGCAAATTTCAGAGAGCCCGGTGAAGAGTATAAAGAAGATCTTGGCAGCGGGATAAAAGCTGCAGCGGCAGGTGGTTTTACAGAGGTATTATTAATGCCTTCAACATTATATCCGATACAATCAAAAAGTGATACTGAATTTATTTTAAACAAATGCCGAAACAGTTTGGTTAATGTTCATGTTGCAGGATGCCTGACTACTGACAGAAAAGGTATTGACATGGCAGAACTATATGAGATGTATGTTTCCGGAGCCATTGCCTTTACTGATGATAAAAAAGTTAACGACCCCGGAATGCTTGTAAGAGCTTTACAATACAGCAACACATTTGGCGCAAGAATTATTTCGTATGCTGACGAACCATCTTTAAGTAACAACTATCTGATAAATGAAAGCCCCAGCAGTGTGAGAACTGGAATGAAAGGTTGTCCGGCAGTGGCTGAGGAAATCGGGTTAAACCGCATTATCAGGATTGCTGAATATACAGGAATACCGGTTCATATTAGCGGAATAAGTACAGCAGGAAGTGTGGTACAAATTCGCAATGCAAAGTCAAAAGGAATTAAAATTACAGCTGAAGTAAATGCACACAATTTAATGCTTGATGAAACTTTAGTAGAATCATTTGACAGTAAATACAAAGTAAAACCTGTATTGCGAAGCAGAACAGATATACAGGCATTAAAAAAAGGAATTACCGATGGTGTGATTGATTGTGTATGCAGTGACCATTCTCCGCAGGACATTGAGGTAAAAAATTGCGAATATGATTATGCGGCACATGGCATTTCATCCATTGAAACAACATTTGCTACATTAAGTACAGCCTTTAAAGGTCAGCTTGATGCTGAAATTTTATTTAATATTTTTTCAGGCAATCCACGTAAAATTCTTGGTTTGGAAATGCCAAGCATCAATGAAGCTGAAACAGCAAATATGACAGTATATCATCCTGACAAAACCTATATTTTTTCAGAGAAGGAAATGTTTTCGAAATCGAATAACACCCCATTTCACGGTACAGAATTCATAGGTAAAGTTATTGGTGTCGTCAACAACAATAAGTTAAGTGGCTTTTAGGAATTCTGAAAGCGATTGATTGCCGCAAAAAAGGAATTTTTTTTCAAACGTGAAAGCGGAGCAGATTTACCATTCTTCAAAATAATCTTTTCCTGATTTTTTAAATACTCAATTACATAAGATAAGTTCACGATAAAATTTTTTGCTGATCTGAAAAACATTATATCCGGAACCAATTTTTCTATTTCAGCCAGTGTTATTGTGCTGATAAAATCATCTCCATTGATCAAAAAGACCTGATTAAACTTTCCACTACTCTCTACACATAATATCTGACTGACTTCAACAAATCTATAACCGGTAAGAACAGGAATAGCCAATTGCATAGCTTCAGGCTTTTTTTGAATATTCTGCATCAGCAAACCCAAGTAATCCATTGTTTGTTTGGATGCAATCTTTTCTTTTAACTTTTTGACAGATAGCTTAAGTTCTTCTTCGCCAAATGGCTTAAGCAGAAAATCTACTGCAGAAACTTTAATTGCTTTATATGCAAAATCCTGATAGGTTGTGGTAAAAATGACTTCAAAATCAATTTCAACAAATCGGTTTAACAGATCAAACCCCGTAAAAGGCTCCATCATGATGTCAAGAAAAATAAACTGAGGTTTCATTTTTCTGATTGCCGCTTCAGCTTGTGGTATGGTAAAACAGATATCTAAAACAGTAATTTCGGGGCATGCTGTTTCCACCATCTTCTTCAGACTTGCTGCCTGCATGGAATCATCTTCAATAATAAGCGAGGTTAACTTCACAACAATCAAAAAGATTAAACTGCAAAAATAAAAATAAGGCAATTGAATGTTTTATTCTCAACAATAACCTTAACAACATTTCCTATTTGTAAACGAGGAAACAATTCAAATTTGCATTTTTGCAAATCTGAATAGCTTAAGCATGGTTAAACCAAAAAAATATCTTGGTCAGCATTTTTTAACAGACAAGAATATTGCCAATACTATTGTTGACTCACTCACTTTATCTCAATATAGTCAGGTTATTGAAATTGGTCCGGGGATGGGAGTGTTGACGGAAGAGTTAGTTAGTCGTTTTGCCGGAAAGTTAACCTTGATTGAAATAGATGAGGAATCGGCAGCGTATATCAAACAACACTTTGATAGTAGCAAGTTCCGATTGTTACAAGAAGACTTTTTACACGCTGACTTGAATAATATTATTTCTGTCCCAACTGCTATTATTGGAAACTTTCCATATAACATTTCAACACAAATTCTTTTTAAGGTATATGAGCATAGAAACATGATACCTGAAGTTGTGGGTATGTTTCAAAAGGAAGTTGCTGAACGTATTTGTTCCGCTACTGGAAAAAAAGCTTATGGAATACAAAGTGTATTACTTCAATCTTGTTATGATTGCGAGTATTTGTTTACAGTAGAGCCAAATGTTTTCAATCCTCCACCAAAGGTTAAATCAGGTGTAATCAGGCTTAAACTAAACAGTACTAAAAAAATTGTTAGCAAAGAATCGGACTTTAGAAGAGTGGTAAAAGCCGCATTTAATCAAAGGCGTAAAATTTTAAAAAATGCTTTAAATCAATTAACTTCAGTTATGGCTGAAAAGGGTGAAATGCCTTTTGGAAGTAAAAGAGCCGAAGAACTACATTGGACACAATTTGACGAACTGACACAATGGTTTTACAAATAAATTAAGAATAGAAACGACTTAATATTTATAGCGGATTCATAAAAATAAGAGGGGCGATACAAATGCATCGTCCCTCTTAAATTGTTAAACCAAATAATTACTCCACTACCACTCTCACCTGATTGTTGCTGCCATTGGTTTGTACATTCAGCATGTACGC
>DKKR01000051.1:26652-26777 GCA_002455375.1 Bacteroidetes bacterium UBA6661 | reverse complement strand
CCCGGAAGTTACAATATAGTTGTACAAGATGCTAATGGCTGCACAACAACAACCACAGCAAATATCACAGAACCAACAGCAGTTGTAATAAATGGAACACCTGTTACAGATGCTAATTGCAATGG
>DKKR01000051.1:0-26536 GCA_002455375.1 Bacteroidetes bacterium UBA6661 | reverse complement strand
GCAGTATTCAATTGATAATGGAGCAACATATCAAGCCTCAATTACATTCAGCAGTTTATCCCCCGGAAGTTATAATATAGTCGTGCAAGATGCAAATGGCTGCACAACATCAGTTATTGCAAATATTACAGAACCAACAGCATTGTCTTTTAGTTCAGTTGTGACCGATGCAAACTGCGGCAATGCCAATGGAGGTGTAACAATTAATGCTTCAGGAGGTACTTCACCCATACAGTATTCAATTGACAATGGAGCAACATTTCAAACAGGAAATAATTTCAGCGGACTGTTAGCCGGAAGTTATCAGGTACAGTTACAAGATGCCAATGGTTGTACATTTAGTGGTGTTATTTCTATACAAAATTTAGCTGCACCTGTTATCAATCAGGTTGTTTATTCAGGATTAACCTGTAATGCTTCAAATGATGGGACAATAACAATTAATGCAAGTGGTGGAACAGGAGCGTTACAATATTCAATTGATAATGGTATTACATTTTCAACCATATTTAACTACTCAAATCTGAGCGGAGGTAGTTATTCACTAGTTGTTCAGGATGGTGCAGGCTGTCAGGCTGTGTTTGCCGTAGTATTACTTGAACCCACAGTTTTAAGTGTAAGTCCTGTAGTGAGTAATACAACATGTTCTTTATCTAATGGTAATATAACTCTTAATGCTAATGGTGGTACTTCACCATATTCTTTTAGTATTAACAATGGTGCAAATTTTCAACCACAAAATATATTCAGTTCAATTGCATCAGGAAATTACACTGTATTGATTACAGATGCCAATGGTTGTTCTGTTTCACAACCTTTAATTGTTAATGATGCACCATCACCGGTTATTAGTAATGTTCAACAGACTAATATTTCATGTAATGGTTCAAGTGACGGTGGAGTTCAAATATTGACTAATGGTGGCACTGCTCCTTTACAATATTCTATTGACAATGGTTCAAATTATCAGGCATTAAATAATTTCAGCAATTTATCTGCAGGGAACTATAATCTAATTGTACAAGATGCTAACGGCTGTACTGCGACAGCAACCGTGCAGTTGAGTCAACCTTCTGCAATTGTTTTAAATCCAGCTTCAATACCAAGTACTTGTGGCAATGATGATGGAACTGTTACAATTACTGCAAGTGGTGGAACAGGTGCATTCAATTATAGTATTGATAATGGGCTTACATATCAGCCTTCAAATACCTTCGGTCAGTTGTATGCCGGAAATTATACTGTTACAGTACAAGATGCCAACGGTTGTACTGGCACAATTGCAGTTGCAGTCAATAATCTTTCGGCACCTTCTATTCAAAATTTAGCACCAACAAATATTACTTGTAATGGATCTGATAATGGAACTATCACAGTGTCTGCAAGTGGTGGAACAGGTGCTCTAAGTTACTCAATAGATAATGGAGCAAGTTATCAGTCCGGTTCAGTATTTCAATCACTGCCTCCTGGAAATTACAATGTTGTTGTGCAGGATGGCAATGGTTGTACAGTTACATCCACGGCAATAATTACCGAACCGTTAGCCATTCAGATTAATAGCACTGCAACTAACACTACCTGTGGAAACAGTAATGGCTCCATAGATATTCAAGGCAGTGGCGGCACAGGAGTATTAACTTATTCTAATAATGGTGGAACCAACTTTCAGCCATCAGGTTTGTTCGGTAATGTTTTAGCAGGTACTTATCAGCTTGTAGTTACAGATGGCAATGGTTGTACTGCTACATCACAAGTTGTAGTTACAGATGCGCCATCACCGGTTATTGCCAACACGCCATTAGTGCAAATTTCCTGTAACGGTCTTAGTGATGGGTCAATTACAATCAACACACTTGGCGGTTTAGCTCCATTACAGTATTCAATTGACAATGGGACTACTACACAATCATCTGGATTATTTAGTAATCTGTCACCAGGGAATTATCAGATAATTGTTACAGATGCCAATGGTTGTACTGCTACTTCGTCTGCTATGTTAAACCAACCATTAGGTATAACTGCAAGTGCTTCAACAGTTAATGCCAATTGTGGCACAGCAGATGGAACAATAACAATTACGGCAAGTGGTGGTAGTGGAACATTGCAGTATTCAATTGATAATGGTATTTCGTTTCAGAGCGCTTCTTCTTTTGGATTTCTTGTTGCCGGAAATTATAATGTAATAGTTCGTGATGCAAATGGTTGCACCAATACAGTTTCAACAACAGTAAGCAATAATTCTGCTCCTTCAATTTCTGTTGTTAGTGCAACTGATATTACATGTTTTGGAGCGGGCAATGGTACCATTTCAGTAAGTGCAAATGGAGGTTCCGGAATATTACAATATTCTATAAATAATGGTGCATCTTTTCAAACCTCTCAGGTTTTTAATAATGTAGTTGCCGGAACTTATACAGTGGTAGTTCAGGATGCTGGCGGTTGTACTGTTACAGATGTAGTTTCAATTGCAGAACCATCAATGGTGATTGTCAATAATACAACAAGCGGCTCGACATGCGGATTGTTAAATGGTCTGATAAATATTTCAGCTAACGGTGGCACTTCTCCATTTCAGTTTTCTATTGATAGTGGAATCACGTTTCAAAGTACAGCAACTTTCTCCGGATTAGCTTCAGGAAATTATCAGTTGCTGGTTCAAGATGCTAACGGCTGTACAATAAATTCAACAACTCAGGTAGCTGATGCGCCATCGCCACAAATCAGTCAGATTGCACATACAGACTTAACATGTTTTGGAAGTCAGAATGGTACAATATCAATTGCTTCAGCCGGAGGAACTTCGCCTGTTATGTATTCAATTGATGGTGGCACGCAATTTCAAGCCGGTGCAGTATTCAGTAATTTAATTTCAGGAAGTTATCAAATATTGATTCAAGATGCGAATGGATGCACAGCTACATCATCAGTACTTGTTGCTGAACCATCAGCAATTGCTGTGACATCAGTAACTACTGATGCTACTTGCGGCAACAGTAATGGTTCATTGATAATAAATACCATAGGTGGTTCGGGAGTGCTTACTTACAGTATTGATAGCGGCTTGAATTTTCAAAGTAACAGTTTATTCCAGAACTTACTGGCTGGAACATATAATATTATTGTGCAGGATGCAAATGGCTGCACTTCTTCAGCAAATGCAGTAGTTAGCAATGCATCAGCACCTGTTATAAATGCAACACCTGCAACAAATGTTTCCTGTAACGGTTATAATGATGGTAGCATTTCAATTGCGGCAAGTGGTGGTTTAGGAACATTAACATATAGTATTAATGGTGGTATTACTTCATTCCCAAGTGGAATATTTAGTAATCTGATTGCAGGAAGTTATAATATTTTAGTTACAGATTCTGCAGGTTGTACTGTAACAGCTGTTGCAAATATTACACAGCCTACTGCCATACTTTCAAGTACAGCTGTTGTTAATGCTATTTGTGGCTCTACAAATGGTGAGATAACCATTACAGCAAGTGGCGGTGTGGGTACTTTGCAGTATTCAATTGATAATGGTGGAAGTTTCCAGCCAGGAAATATTTTTAATAGCCTGGGTGCAGGAAATTATCAGATAGTGGTGAGTGATGCAAACGGTTGTACAATTGGCGCAGTTGTATCAGTAAACAATACTAATGCGCCTGTAATACAATCAACCAATGTTACTAATGTCAGTTGCTTTGGAGGAAATAATGGTTCTATAATTATTAATGCAAATGGAGGAACAGGAGTGTTGCAGTATTCAATAAATAACGTTGTAACATATTCGTTAAACAATACTTATACAAGTTTACCTCCAGGTAGTTATTCTATTCAGGTTGTAGATGCTGCAGGATGTATTGCCACCTCAAATGTTCTGATAACAGAGCCTGATGAATTATTGTTTAACACAACTTCCACTCCTTCTACATGCGGAAATGCTAACGGACAACTTACATTCAATGCAATTGGAGGAACAGCACCGCTTCAATATTCTGTTAATAATGGTTCAAGTTTCCAATCAGGTGTTGGTTTTTCAGGTTTGACAGCAGCAAACTATTCTGTTGTGATACAAGATGCAAATGGATGTTCTGCAAGTGCAGTTGCAACTATAACCAATCAGGCAGGTCCAACAAGTGCTAATGTTGTAGCCAATGATGTAAAATGTAATGGGGTAGCAAATGGTATTATTTCTATCTATGCAAATGGTGGCACGGGAATTCTGCAATATTCTATCAACAATGGCTCATTATTTCAACAAGGAAATATTTTTTCCGGATTGTCAACAGGTACTTATCAGATAGTTATTCAGGATGCAAATGGATGCAGCATAACAGCACAATCTGTAATCAATGAACCTGATGCTATTACATTGTCTGTTGTGGAAAGCGGTTCAATTTGCAGTCAACCCAATGGTAGCATAAATGTTTCTGCAAATGGAGGTACAGGAACATTACAGTATTCTGCTAACAATGGATTATCATTTCAGGCATCTTCTTATTTTATAAACCTTTCAGCAGGAAATTATAACATAATAGTTCAGGATAGCAATGGCTGTACTTCACAAATGCCAGCAACTGTTACTGATGCACCTTCGCCTGTACTTCAGAATATTAGCGTGACAAATGTTTTATGTTATGGTAATAGTAATGGATTTATACGGGTTCAGACAAATGGAGGTACAGGAGTATTAAACTATGCATTAAGCAATGGCGATGTTAATTCTTCTGGAACGTTTGATTCGTTAACATGGGGGAACTATACTGTAATTGTTACTGATGCAAATGGTTGTACTGTATCAGGAAATACAACTGTTACACAACCACAACCTTTGAATTTTTTTGTTAATACAACTGCATCAACTTGTGGTAATAGCAATGGTATAATCACAATAAATAATTTAACAGGAGGTACGGGAGTCTGCGTTTACTCTTTAGACAGTGGCTTAACCAATCAGTCACAAAATCAGTTTGTGAATATGAGTGCAGGGAATTATGCTGTATTGGTAACCGATTCCAATGGTTGTTCATTGCAATCAAATGTCTTATTGGCAAATGTTGCAGGTCCATTATTTGATGGATTAAATATTACAGATGCATTATGTTCAGGTTCCGCAAATGGTGCTATTTCAGTTAGCCCACAAGGCGGTACAGGGCCGTTTTTATTTAGTGCAGATAGCGGATTGAGTTATCAGGCAGGTAATATTTTTAGCGCCTTATCCGCAGGAAATTATAATTTGATAATTCAGGATGCAAATGGATGTTTAACAGACAGTGTTGTAACAATAAATGAGCCATTGCCTCTGAACTATCAGGTTGCTTCAGCAGTAGCTACTTGTGGTAGTAGCAATGGTACCATCACATTAAACGCCACAGGTGGCAATGGAGGTTATCAGTATAGTATCAATAATGGAATTACCTTCCAGTCGGCAGGTACTTTTGGGGGTTTAATTCCGGCAGGTTATCCTGTAGTGGTTACAGATATGAATGGATGTTTGGACAGTGGATTGGTAAACGTTGCAGATGCACCATCTCCGGTATTATCTATAGTGTCTGTTAATGATGCAACTTGTAACGGATATGCAGATGGTGTTGTTGCTGTTGTATCACAAAGCGGCACATTACCTATTCAATACAATATAAACGGAGGCTTATGGCAGCAGTCAGGCAACTTTGCTAATTTGTCATCAGGAAATTATTCGGTGATAGTTCAGGATAGTTATGGTTGTGCTGACACAGTTACTGCGTTAATAGCAGAACCGTTGGCAATTATGTTACAGACTTCAACAATACCTGTTATATGTAACGGACAAAGTAACGGGCAGACTTCAGTGACAGTAACCGGTGGAACTTTACCGTATTCTTACCAATGGAGTGGAGGAGCAACCACATCTGCTATGACTAATCTTTCAGCCGGAACATATTCCGTTATCATTACTGATTCCCACAATTGCACATCATCGGCTTCTGCTGTTGTAACTGAACCTACCGCTTTACAAATGACATTGGCAACAACGCCAGTTACGTGTTTTGGCTACAGCAATGGTATCATTAATACAACAGCATCAGGAGGAACAGGTAATCTGCAATTCTCTATTGATACCGGAACAACTTATCAGAATTCAACAGTATTTACATCATTGCCTTTTGGAAATTATTCTGTACAGGTTGCTGATGCCAATGGCTGCACATTATCTGTTCCGGTTAATATGACACAACCTTCTGCTGTTACCTTAACTTCAAATACAGTCGATGTGAAATGTTTTGGTGGAAATGACGGAAGTTTAACTGCAAATGCCAATGGTGGAACTGCACCCTATCAGTTTGTCATTAATAACGGAAATCCACAAGGCGGTGCAACGTTTAATAATCTGACAGCAGGTAATTATATTATATCAGTTGCCGACTCTAAGGGCTGTTTAAAAACAATTTCAGACTCGGTAGGGCAGCCCAATGCTTTAAATGCTGTTGCTTCCGGACAGAATGTATTATGTAACGGTCAGAGCAATGGCGCAGTTAATGTTATTATTACTGGAGGTGTTCAACCTTATTTGTATCAGTGGACAGGTGGTTACACAACATCGCTTGTTAATAATTTGCCTCAAGGGAATTATCAGGTAACGGTTACAGATTTTAATGGTTGTACAATTCAGTCATCAGCGAGTATAACACAGCCAACAGCAATAAATTTAGGATTAACTCCCGACCCAACTATTTGTGTTGGACAGTCTGCATCAGTAACCGCTAATGCAAATGGTGGTACACCTCCTTATGTATTTAAATGGAATACCGGACATATTGGTGCCACCTTGCAGGCTTCACCTGTGATTACAACATCTTATAATGTGTTTTTAACTGATAGCAATGGCTGTAATTCACCTTTGCGTTATGCAAATATTAATGTCAATCCTGTTTTAGCTTTGGTAATAACAGACGGTGATACATTATGCGAAGGACAAAGCACTACATTAACTGCAACACCTTCCGGTGGTAATGGCGGTCCATATATTATCAACTGGAATGGGCAAGCACAATCCACATCATCTATCACTGTTACACCATTGCAAACCACCAATTATGTTGCTACGCTGACAGATGGATGTACAGTACTGCCGGCAACAGCAAGTACTGTTGTTGTTGTTAATCCATTG
This sequence comes from Bacteroidetes bacterium UBA6661, assembly GCA_002455375.1. GTDB lineage: Bacteria > Bacteroidota > Bacteroidia > AKYH767-A > OLB10 > OLB10. The sequence continues at coordinate 19,398 of DKKR01000051.1, read as the reverse complement.
CCACAAGTTGTATTTGTTCCATTGGCAACAGAAGGCTGTGTTCCGCTGACAGTTGATTTTCAGAACATGTCTTCGAATGGTTCTTCATGGCAGTGGACCTTTGGCGATGGAGATAAGGACACTTTAGTAAATCCTTCTCATACTTATACACAAGCGGGAACTTACTCTGTGGGCCTTTACGCAGTAAGCAATGCCGGATGTGAGAACCAACTTATTCTTGATGATGCCATTCAGGTTTATGAAAATCCGCAAGCTGCATTTACAAGCAATAGGGTAGAAGCCTCAATACTTGACCCATGGTTTGAGTTCAGAAATCTAAGTGTTGGAGCTTCCACTTATCTGTGGGACTTTGGTGACAATCGAACATTATCAACAGATGTCAATCCTATGTATGTTTATGGCGACACCGGAACCTATCAGATTGTAATGACTGCAACTTCCGAGCATCAGTGTAGCGACACTGCCTATGGTGAAGTACATGTTAGTGGTGCTGTTACTGTGTATATTCCAAATGCATTTACACCAAATAGTGATGGTCGTAATGAATTGTTTTCTGTTTCAGGTATTGGCTATACGGAATTGCAGATGATAATTTTTGACCGATGGGGGAATATGTTGTTTAATCAGACTTCTTCAAATCCGGGATGGAATGGCATGAATATGTTTAATAATTCAATGTGTCAGCAAGGAGTTTATGTTTATAAAGTGATTGTTAAAAATATATTTAATAAACAACAGGAGTTTAAAGGAACGGTAAGTTTATTGAGGTAAAAGCATTCGATAAAAATAAAGCCCTTCACAAATTTTTGCGAAGGGCTTTATGCTTTAACTTAAGTATTGTTATGGCTTAGGTTTTGGCTCCATCAATTTAAAGAACTGGTCGAGTTGTGGCAGAATAACAATTCTGGTTCTGCGGTTCATAGCACGTCCTTCTGCAGTTGTGTTAGGCTGAAGACTAACATACTCACTGCGTCCGGCAGCAATAATACGTGACGGATCAACACCATAATTTTTTTGTAAAACACGAACTACAGATGTAGCACGCAATACACTTAAATCCCAATTGTCTTTTATAAATGCTGTGTGAATAGATTTATTGTCTGTATGACCTTCAACCATAAACTGCACTTCCGGTTGAGCTTTGATTACTTCTGCTACTTTTCCTAAAACTTCCTTTGCCTTTGGTGTTATCTCATAACTTCCGCTTCTGAAAAGCATTTTATCGGAAATAGAAATAAACACTGCGCTGCCTTCAACTTTTATTTCTACATCTTTATCATTAACATCTTTCAATGCACCTTTTAGATTCATTACTAATGCCATATTAAGTGAATCTTTTCTTGACATTTCTCGCTGCAAGTCCTGTATAAAAATATCTTTTGCATTAATATTTTCGAGTGATTTGCGGATGCTTTCACTTTGAGAAGTTGTCAATACAGAAAGGTCTGATAATTGCTTGAGCATTGTAGTGCTGTTGGCTTTAAGATACGCCAGTTCCTTTTCCATTTCCGATATCTTCGCAGATTTTTTTTGTTGCTCATCCAAGCAGGCGCTCAGCTGATAATTTACTTTATCATAATCTGTCTTTAATGTGTCGTATTTACTCACTTGAGTTTTGTATTTTTTCTGACTTACACATGAAGTCAACATCATTCCCCCCAGTGCAAAAAACAAAAGTCCTTTTTTCATTATCTAAAAATTAAAAGTTAAACATAAAATTGAAGCTGCAAAAGTATCTAACAATATAGTAATAAATGTTGGAACAGGCATTAAAGTTTCCACAAAAAGAATGTCAAATGAAATTATCATTGTTTGTTCACGAATAAATCAAACTAATTGTTTTGTATAAGTTATTTTGTATGAATCAAATTAGATAAATTTCTACTGGTGCATAATGAATTAATTCCATATTTTCGTAAACTGAAACCAATTTATACCATATATCATGAATAGAATTTTACGATTAGTCATGTTTTTTACTCTGATTATTGGAGCAGAAAAAACAACAGCATGTTCTGTAGCAGGAACGATAACATCAAACCGCGATTCAGTATGTTATCAGGACACAATTACACTAACTACCACAGGTTATACCGGTACGGTTTTTCAATGGCAAAGTGATAACGGAGGTGGTTGGGTGAATGAAGCAGGTGCAGGTGCTACAACAGATACCTACACTTTTGTTCCGGGAGAAACCAAGCAGTACAGAATTATTGTCACTGCAACAGGTTGCCCGGCAGATACATCTGCAATACTTACTGTCACAGTTGGTGCTATTCCTGTACCAACAGGAACAGGTGCTTCCCGTTGCGGTTATGGGCAATTAACTTTAACAGGAACCGGATCTGCAGGCGGTTCATTACGTTGGTTTACTGCACCAAGCGGTGGAATTCCTATCGGTACAGGTAATTCTGTAAACGTTACAGTTGGTGCAACAACTACATTTTACTTAGAGGACAACACTTCCGGTGGCGGTGGTGGTGCAAGCCCATTGCTGATAACAGAATTTGATATTAATGATGAATCATCTGGTAGTGCCGGTGATGATCTTGAAATACAAAATGTTTCATCATTACCACTTGATGTTACCGGTTGGCGTGTTGCCGTAAATAATAGTTACACCGACATTAATTTAGTGAATCCAAATATTCAGACTTTAAGTGGTATTATTCCTCCCGGTGGTACTTTGTCTTGGGGTGACGTAACCGGAGCAACAAATTATTGGGGGTCTAATTTACTTTGGAATTCCGGAACATATCCAACATTTACAGGATGGGCAATGATTCTTGATAACAACAATGTTGTAAGAGATTTTGTTCCATTAAACTGGCTTGCCGCTGATATAGCTGCAATGAATACCAACATTGGGGGAACTCCCGTTACTATTCCTGCCACACTTTGGTCAGGTGATGGCGTAAATATAAGTACCGTTGGTACAGGTATGGGTGTAGCACGTATCGGCAACATTGATAATAACATGAATACTGATTTTGCTATACAAACTTTAGATATTGGTACGACTAATGCTAATATGATAATACCATTTCAGGGCTTTGGCTGTTCAAGCCCAAGAGTTCCTGTTGTAGCAACCATCAATGCTTCTACACCGGTAACCATCAATGCAACTTCAACAGCATTGTGTATGGGACAATCTTCAACACTAACAGTGAGCAGCAGTAACAGTAATTACAGTTATACATGGACACCCGCAACAGGATTAAACACAACTACAGGCACAACAGTAACTGCTACACCAACAACACCTACTACTTATTATGCAATAGCTGTTGATGGAAGTTGCGGTGCCATAGACAGCGTGTTTATTGATGTTGGGCCAACATCTGTTGCAGGAACAGCCTCTGTTACTTCATCAACTTTATGTTCAGGTACTAACACAACATTAAATCTTAGCGGTTCATTGGGAAGCATCCAATGGCAATCAAATACAGGTAGTGGTTGGGTAAATATGAGCGGTGCAACAACAGCACCCTATCAGTTTGCACCAACTGTCACTGCCGATTATCAGGCAATTGTTACCAGCGGAGGCTGTCCATCGGCAACTTCAAATATGCTTTCTGTTACGGTGATTCCTGTAACAACACCAACAACGGTGAATGATACAATCTGTGCCGGTGAAACAGCCAATCTGCAGTCAAGTGGCACAGGCATTGTTAATTGGTTTACTTCGCAAACGGGTGATACGTTAGTTAATACAGGAAATACCTATAGTGTTTCACTAGCCACAACTACGACATTTTATGTTCAGACTGTTGACGGTGGAACGGTATATCATGTAGGTCCTACTGACCGTGGTATTGGCAGTCAGGCAAGCAATGCTCCAAACAACTATGGTGTTCGTTTTGATGTTTTACAAGAGGTAACGATTGACTCGGTTTATATTTATCCAGTTTCTGCAGGAACTGTTACCATTAACCTTGTTGATTCTACAGGTGCTAATATCTTAAATACTAAAACGGTTACAGTTCCTAATACTTTTAATATTTATCCTGTATATCTTGGATTCAGTGTTACAGGCGGAACTTCTTATAGATTGGTAGTTGCTTCAGGAGGTGTAAATCTTTATTATAATACTTCAGGTGCAACTTACCCTTATGTAGTATCTGGTTGCCCGGTTTCGATTACAGGATATTATAATCCAAATCCAAATACGGGAGCAGCATATTATTATCTCTACAACTGGGTTATCACCAGTGGATGTAAGAGTGGTTATATCCCTGTAACAGGTGTGGTGCAAGGTCCGCCAATGCCAACCATTACGCCAAGTGGTTCACTTTTAACTTCATCAACAGCTGCCAATTATCAGTGGCTATTGAATGGAAATATCATTCCGGGAGCTAATAGTCAGACATATCAGACAACGCAACCCGGATCTTATACTGTTCAGGTGACTGATGCTACAACAGGATGTGTTACAACTTCATTGCCTTTTTTGATTGTTTCTATAAGTGATCCAAATGCTATTGCTGCTGGAGTAAGCATTTATCCAAATCCATCAACAGATAAATTTTACCTGAACTTTAATGAAGCTGTTAAAGGTAATGCTGCAGTGAAGTTATTTAATGGAGTAGGACAGTTGATTTATGTTACGGAAGTAAATAATGTGTCAGGAAAAGTGGTAGAATTGGAGAAAGATTTATCAAAAGGAATCTACTTTATGCAATTGACTACAGAAAAAGGAACGTTTCAGACAAAAATTATTCGAGAATAAAAAACAAAAAAACCGCCACAAAAGGCGGTTTTTTTTATTAGGCTTGTGCTGTTGGCCCACCGAAATTCATCGGTATAGCTATTCCATCGGTTTGTTTAATTGTGCCATGTGCCTGCTCGTATTTTGCAATATTTTCGACTAAAGCTGACATCAGTCTTTTAGCATGTTGTGGCGTTAAAACAATTCTAGATTTAACTTTTGCCTTCGGAACACCAGGCATAACTTTAATAAAATCTACCACAAACTCCGAGTTTGAATGGGTTATGATAGCCAGATTGGAATAAATACCATCTGCTATTTCCTCGCTCAGTTCAATATTTAATTGATTCTCATTTTTATTGTCCATTGTCTGAATTTTCTTCAAAGATACGGTTAATTAGCAAGAAGCCTTATTTGAAAATCCGATTTAAAAGTCGCCTTGAACAGAAATAGCAATAAAAAAGTCAAGATTATTTGTAGAAAGAATAAAAAATCTATCTTTGCGCCCTCTAAAAGAGGGTCCGGTAGTTCAGTTGGTTAGAATACATGCCTGTCACGCATGGGGTCGCGGGTTCGAGTCCCGTCCGGACCGCCTCTTAAAAGCCACTTCAAAAAAGGAGTGGCTTTGTTTTTTTAGAATAAATATCCCCACAGATTTCAGCAAAAATAGTTCGTTAGCACTTTTAGAATAATTATTAATGAATTGATAATCAATATATTGTTTCTTGTAATTTGAATTGAACAGGTTATTGGAGGATAATTTATAATAAACCACTATTTATTTCATACTCACATAATCAGTAAAGTTTTCGGAAATGGGGGGTTATTGTCAATGCGGTTTATTGCCTTTGCATTATTTAAATCTCAGTTCTTTAAATATGCTTTTAATAATTAATTACGTATTCAACTCTATATAAAAGTTGGTTTTGTTTTTCTAATCAACAACCCCTACTATGTTTGAAGTAATTAAGTTTAAAGAAAAGCTATACTGAAACAGGTTTGATTTAATAAAGTCACTTAATGTTGAATGTTTTTTAACTTGCTTCATTAATCATCCCCTGGCTTACTTCAAAGAGTTTAATGGTTACTGAAATGTCTTCAAAAATCTTTTTTAATCTTTCTGGATGTGTGTCTGTAATAAAAATCTGACCGAATGTGTGACGGCTTACCAATTCCATCAACCGTTTTACTCTGAAGTCATCTAACTTATCAAAAATATCATCAAGTAATAGAATAGGTTTTGTTTTTTTATGGCGAAATAAATATTCAAACTGTGCGATTTTAATTGCCATTAAAAAAGTTTTCTGTTGTCCTTGCGAAGCAATTCTTTTAAGAGGATATTTCCCTAACTTAAAAACCAATTCATCTTTATGTATGCCTGTAGAAGTGTGTTGTAGGGCAAGGTCTTTTTGTAAAGACGATTTAAGAAGTGTATTAAAATCGTTTTGTTCAAGTTGTGTCTGATAGTTAATTGAAACTTCTTCGGCATGATCGGCCAAATAACTATATGTCTCATTAAACAATGGTATAAACTCAGCAATAAATTTTCTTCTTTCTTTTTCAATTGCACAGCCATATTTTACCAATTGTTCATCCCACACTTCCATCATAGATGTGTCGGGCATACGTCCATACAATTGTTTTAGATAGCTGTTGCGGTGCGTTAGTGCTTTGTTGTAGCTAATCAGGTTTTCGAGATATGTTTTATTGACCTGCGAAATGATGCTGTCAATAAATTTTCGCCTTTCATCACTGCCTTCTGCAATCAGAATATGATCAACAGGTGCTACCATAACAACAGGAAAAAGTCCGATGTGATCACTCAGCCTTTCATATTCTTCGTTACCTCTTTTAACTTGTTTCTTAAATCCGGTTTTTACTCCGCAAAAAACGTCTTCCTCTTTTTCATTAACAACAAACTTGCCCTGAATGACAAATAAAGATTCGCCATGATGGATGTTTTGTGTGTCAGAAATATTAAAATAACTTTTTGTAAAAGAGAGATAATAAACAGCATCAATAATATTGGTTTTTCCACTACCATTGCTGCCGGTAAAACAGTTTACACCGGAAGAAAAATTTAATTGTGCTTCAGTGTAGTTTTTAAAATTTACAAGAGACAGGTTTGAAAGATACACTGATTGCAGACAAATTGATGGATGTAATTATTTTTTCAAATATTGTTTATTCACGTCATCCCAAGATGGAAAATCATTGTAATGCCACATGGAAACAACTACACCATTTTGCAATAAGACCAAACCCGGATTGGAGCGGATGATAGTCTTCAAAGCAGTGCCATCACAAAAATAATAATCAAACATGTTTTGATTTTCATGACGGAATAAGTCGGTCTCTGCTGCAACTGTAGAAGTCAATCCGAAAAACTGTACTTTATGCTTGCTGCAGGCTTCAGCCAGTTGATTTACCTTACTTTGAATTTTTGTATTAGACTTTTTCAGATCATAAGCAACAAGCATAAAGGAATATTCAGGGTTATTTAAAAACTCCTGAGTATAATCATGACCATCTGCATCAACAATAGTAAAATCATGTATTTTAGGTTTATCACCTTCACGAATAACTTTGTCTGTGCGGTCAACAAACTCATAATTTTCCAAATCTTCCGGCAGGTTGTTCATGCCAAATTCTTTTATTGTACCGTCTTTCGCTTTATATTTGAAAACAATAACCACACTATCAGGACGTGCATTTGGTGGCGGCAACATGCCAATTTTAAGGTTATTCCCTATTGCATAAGGTCTGAAATCAATTACGGGTAAATGCGCATAGGTGTAATATGTAAAAATCGAACTGGCAAATAATGCGAAAATTACTACCCAACGTGTTTTTTTAAGTTCAAACAACGGTTTGACTTTATTGCGCCATACGAAGATTATCAGAATCAATGCTAAAAGAACTACATCTTTTCCAAATGATTGCCATGGAGTAAGTTTTAAGGCATCACCAAAGCAACCACAATCTTTTACAACATTGAAATAAGCTGAATAAAAGGTCAGAAACGTGAAAAATACAATCATCAGCATCAGTAACCAGGTAACTAAATTCATGCGCCAGCCAACTAATGTTGCGACCCCAAGTACAATTTCTGCAACGCAGATAAACTGCGCCAATGCCACAGAGAAAGAACTCATAAATGACATGTTGAATACTAAAAAGTATTCATCAAGTTTATAACTGAAGCCAAGTGTATCGTTGGCTTTAATAAAACCTGAAATAATAAATAAAACACCAACTAAAATTCTACAAAGTGTAACTAAATATTTCATACCTTCTGTTTGTTATTAATGTCTTTTAAACCAATACAAATAATGTTGTTTTATGCTAATTGTTTTCAATTATTGATAAAAACTTTTTCACACCTGATGTCAATTGATATTTTTGCTCTGTAAATCAGCATATGCAAACATTTACTTCCATAAACTGTTGTGGCAAATTAGTCAATCTGCAAACACCTCGTGTTATGGGTGTATTAAATCTTACACCGGATTCTTTTTATGATGGAGGCAAATATAACAGCGAAGATGCAATTTTAGCACAAGTTGCATTAATGCTGAATGAAGGCGCAACTTTTATAGACATAGGAGGTTCTTCTTCGCGCCCGGGCTCCAGAATGCCGTCTGTAGAAGAGGAGTGGAGCAGAACCGGAAAAGCTATCACATTAATTAAACAACATTTTCCTGAGGTATTAATTTCTGTAGATACAGTTTATTCAGCAATTGCAAGGCGTGCAGTTGATTCTGGTGCCTGCATGATTAATGATGTTTCTGCCGGTTTAATAGACAGTAGAATGATTGAAACAGTTGCTGCACTAAAAGTTCCTTATTTGATGATGCACATGAAAGGCCTGCCGGAAAATATGCAGGATAATCCTGTTTATGATGATGTGTTGAAAGAGATAATTGATTTTTTTTCAAAGCAATTATCGTTATGCAGAAATTTTGGTATTACTGACATTTTAATAGATCCTGGTTTTGGGTTTGGTAAAACAATAGAGCATAATTTTGAACTATTGTCCAAACTTAATTTACTAAAGATTGTAGGACTTCCAGTTGTGGCTGGTTTATCAAGAAAGGGAATGATCTGGAAAACACTTGATGTATCTCCTGCAGAGGCATTAAATGGCACTACAGCGCTAAATATGGTAGCATTAATGAATGGCGCGAGAATCTTAAGAGTGCATGACGTTAAAGAAGCTATGCAGTGCATAAAACTTTTCAATAAACTAGATGCTGCAAATTAACAAGAGTACTATTTTAGAATAGGAGGAGAAAAGGTCAACTAAACCAACTCTGCAATGACGGTTACACCACCTTTGGTTTTCTGATTGAGTTCAACATTAATCTTTGCTGTCAGTGGCAAATAAATGTCAACACGTGAGCCAAATTTAATGAACCCCATTTCGGCACCTTGTTTCACCAAGTCGTTTTCTCGTGGATAGTAAACAATTCTTTTGGCTAATGCTCCTGCAATCTGTCGTAATAAAATAGTTTTGTTGGAATCCTTTTCAACAACAATGGTAGAACGTTCATTTTCTGTTGAAGCTTTCGGGTGCCAAGCAACTAAATATTTTCCTTTATGATAGCGTAAAAATTTTATTTTACCACTCATAGGATACCAGTTGGCATGCACATTTATAGGCGACATAAAAATAGAAACCTGAATACGTTTGTCTTTATAGTATTCACTTTCTTCAGTGCGTTCAATTACTACAACTTTACCGTCAGCAGGGGCAATGACATAGTTTTCATTGCGGGTAATATTTCTTTTTGGGTAGCGGAAAAACTGAAGTATCAGTAAAAAGAAAACTAGGGTTACGATTAAAACTAAAACTGTTATCCAATCGTGTTCTGCACGAAAATTAAGAACAAGAAAATTGATAAGGAGGACAGTAATGAATGTCCCCCACACCCAATTTTTTCCTTCACGGTGAATAGTCATTTTTAGTGGATTAGTATGCGGTATTTTTAGTAGTGACCGCGAGATTTAATTCCTAATTCAATTTTTCCCAGTGCATAAATATATGCAGCAATGCGCATAGTTGTTTTATGCTTAACAGAGGTGTTCCAAACATTGTGGAAAGCTTGTTTCATCCAATGATCGGCTTTTGTGTTTACTTCATCTTCTGTCATATATAATCCTGAACGGTTTTGACCCCATTCAAAATAGGATACAGTTACACCACCACCATTTGCAAGAATATCCGGAATTACAACTGTTCCTTTTTTGCTCAGAATGTGATCTGCCTCATCAGTAGTTGGTCCATTGGCACCTTCAACAATCAATTTTGCTTTAATCTTCGCAGCATTTTCGTCAGTAATCTGATTCTCCATTGCGCATGGTGCTAACACATCAACATTAAGCGTTAATAACTCTTCATTAGAGATAAGTTTACCTCCTTTAAATCCTTTAATAACACCTTTATTGGAGTTTCTGTATTTAATTGCCTTGTCTATGTCAATGCCATCAGGATTATAGAAAGCTGCAGTATGATCGGATATGGCAACAATTTTTAAGCCTTTAGCTTCATAGTGTTTTGCTGTGATAGAGCCAACATTTCCAAAGCCTTGTACAGCAGCACGGCATTTAGCAGGATTCAACCCCATTTTAGCCATAGCTTCCATTGTGGCAGTCATAACTCCTCGACCTGTTGCTTCTGAGCGTCCCAATGAGCCACCAAGATGAATAGGTTTTCCTGTAACTACACCGGGAGTAAAACCTCCTTTTAACTTACTGTATTCATCAACAATCCATGCCATTTCCTGAGGGCCTGTGTTCATGTCAGGTGCTGGAATATCCTTGTCCACACCAAATACATCAACCATAGCATTTGTATAGGCTCTTGTCAAACGCTCTAATTCCCCTTTAGACATAGTCGAAGGATCACAAGTAATTCCACCTTTTGCACCACCATAAGGTATATCAGCAACTGCACATTTAAAGGTCATCCATGCCGCAAGTGCCATCACTTCATTTTCGTTTACATAAGTGCTGTAACGTACTCCACCTTTTGAGGGCCCTAACGCTGTGCTGTGAACAACTCTGAAACCTTCAAATACTTTTGTTTTTCCATTATCCATTTTAACCGGCATACTGCAATAAACAAGCTTGCTCGGCTTTTTCATAATTTCATAAACTTCAGAGTCTAATTTCATGATTTTTGCTGCTACATCTAAGCGCTTAATCATTTCTTCGAATGGGTTTTCCTCTTCGTGATTTTGTTTTGCTTTTTTACTATCAGCCATGTCTTTTTTAAGATTGATTGGGAACGCAAAAGTAGGAAAGATTTATGTGTTTGCAAACCATGAGGAAAGGCTGTTTTCTTTTATTGGTTTTACATGAGATAAATCATGTTTATCGTATGCAGCAGTATATTTAAAACATTCAATTACTGTCTGAAAATTATAGCCATTAAGAAGCATTGTGACATACCGTTTACAATGCACGGTTCTATCAATGAAAAAGATGTTATTTAAATTTATTGAATAATGTTCACTTCAGGTTCAATGTGGACACCGAAATGGTTGTAAACAGATTCTTTAATTTTTAGTGCAAGGTTATAGATTTCAGCACCGGTGGCATTGCCGTAGTTTACCAGCACTAAAGCTTGATTTTTATGACATCCTGCATCACCTTCTCTAAACCCCTTCCACCCACATTGCTCAATAAGCCACCCTGCTGCAAGTTTGATTTTGTTTTCACCTGCCGGATAATGTGGAATGTTTGGATGTTGTTGTTTGATTTTTTCAAATTCCTTGTCAGTAATTTCAGGATTCTTGAAAAAACTACCGGCATTGCCAATCATTGCCGGGTCGGGTAGTTTACTTTTTCTGATGGCAATTACTGCATCACTTATGGCTTTAACACTTAGTGTTGTAATCCCCAGTTTTTCCAGTTCCGACTGAATGGCCCCATATTCGGTTTTAAACTGAGGCTGTTTCTTTAATTCCAGAATAATGGCGGTGATAATGTATTTACCTTTTACAGCGTTTTTGAAAACACTATTCCTGTATCCGAATTCACATTCTTGATTAGAAAAAACTTTTTTTTCTGCACTATCAATTGCCATAGCTTCAACAGCTACGAGTGAGTTTTTTATTTCAACACCATAGGCACCAATATTCTGAATAGGTGCAGCCCCGGCAGTACCCGGTATAAGCGAAAGATTTTCGAGGCCACCAAGGTTTTTTTCTACCGACCACATTACAACATTGTGCCATACCTCGCCTGCACCAACCCGCACCTTTACATAGGTTTCATTCTCTTCAACTACGCTAATGCCGTTGAGGTTGTTTTTTAAAACTATACCATCAAAATCTTTAAAAAAAAGCATATTGCTGCCGCCACCCATGACCAATAAAGGCAGTGCTGTTTTTTTATGTTGAAGAAGAAAGCTTTTTAATTCATCCTCACTGTTTATTTCAATAAAATAGCGCGCTTTTGCTTCAATGCCGAAGGAATTTAAATTCTTTAATGAAACATTTTCACGCATAGGCATCAGTTGATGATGAATTTACCAATAGCAACAACTTCATTAGCCGACATGATTCTTACATAATACATTCCGGGTATCATACCTTGATTTTCTATGCTGAAGGTTTGTTTTTTTCCATTATTGCCAATATTGCTATAATGTATATTTACCATTCTTCCTGCTACATCAAAAAAGTATAATTTAAAGTCTTTTGATTCTGTAGTTGTAATGCTTAAGAAAGCCTTTTCAGTAAATGGATTCGGGAAAATTTTAATTTCTTTTATTTCTGCTGAAAGACTATTGATTGCCGTAGCTTCATCAACAAAAACACTATCACATTGCATGCAGTTGTTGAAGTCCTGTGTACAAAATAAGTAATATCCCATGCCCAGATTGGTTGCAGCGGAATCAGCAATACCTAATGTAGGATATAAATAATCATACGGTGGTGTGCCACCTGTTGCAGTTGCTACAATGCTGCCATCTGTACAACCGGGGCACGAAGCATCTGTTACTGTAAAACTAATTACAATAGGGTCAGGTTCAACAAAAGTAAAAGAGTCAACTGCTGCACACAGATTAGCATCTGTAACAGTAACCGTGTAGGTGCCTGCACAGGTATTAAAAATAGAATCAAAGGTTGCACCGTTCGACCATAAATAAGAATATCCGGGTGTTCCACCTGAAGGTATTGCACGAACAAAGCCATCACAGTTTCCATTACACGTTATTCCCAGGAAATTATTCCCAATAAGTATTGGTGAAGGTTCAAAAATCAGGACAGAATCGGTGACAGAACAATTGTTAGTGTCTGTAATAGTATAGGAAGTGTAGCCAAAACACAAATTAGTATTGGTAGAATCTGTTTGTGGAGGCACTGTATTCCATAAATAAGACAAAGTGCCATTACCGGTTGCAGTGATAGTAGAAATACCGTTACATAAATTGGCGCAGGTAGCATCTGTATGCGAGGCAGAATAAGTTATTGCTGGTGGGTCAATAATGGTAACAGAGTCTGCACCAATACACCCTACAGAATCTGTAATTGTGATGTAATATACTCCGGCACATAAACTGTCAATAGCTAGCGATGTTGTATCTCCTGTTGACCATTGCCATTGAAATGGTGATACACCTGATGGATTTATTGAAGCTAATCCGTTGCATTGTCCTGCGCAAGTTGGTGCTGTTGCAACGGGATTTAATAAAACAGGTTGACTGATAATTTGTACTGAATCTGTTACTATACATCCAAGGCTATCTGTAATGCTTACAGTATAAAGTCCCTGACAAAGTGAATCGATTGAAGCAATTGTATCGCCAGTTGACCATATATAACTTGTTGGATTGATGCCTGTAATTACTGCACTTACTGCGCCAGTACACACACCGTTACATCCTGCAAATTGTGTTGTGAAAGTAACCGGAAGTGGAGGAGCAGGGTTAAGTGAAACAGAATCTGTTACTGTACAGCCAATACTGTCACTAATGGTAATGGTATAAACACCTGTGCAAAGTGAATCTATTGTGCTTGTTGAATCACCGTTTGACCATTGAAAAATAAATGGGATAGTTCCGGTTGATGTTGCAGTTAACAAACCATTGCAAGAAGTGACACATGCAGGCGGTTGCGATGCAAAAGAAATCAGATTAGCCACAGGCTCTGTAATCACAACGGAGTCTGTTACAGCACAGAGATTACTGTCAGTAACAGTAACAAAATATGTTCCTGCACATAAATTTGTAGCAGTATCTGTAGTTTGAGCTGGTGTTGTGTTCCACAAATAAGTAAATGGTGAAGTTCCGCTCGAAACAACAGATGCAGAACCGTTACAACTTCCAAAGCATGTTGTAGCTGCAGTGCTGAATTGTAATGTTGCAGCTGTAGGATTTATAATCTCTATTGAATCAGTTGCCATGCAACCTGTACTATCAGTAACGGTAATGTAGTAAACACCTGCACAAAGTCCCGTTGCTGTATCGGTTTGTTGTGCAGGAATGGTATTCCACAAATATTGAAAAGGTGCATTCCCTGTTGATACTACTGCGGCAATGCCATCACAGTTATTGTAACATGTCGGGTTTGACAAAGTAAGAGAAAGTGTGTTTGGTACCGGATTGGTTATGATAACAGAATCTGTTACCATGCAGCCTGCAGAGTCAATAAGTACAACAGAATAAATGCCTTCACAAAGCCCTATGGCAGTTTGTGTGTTTTGTGGAGGAATAGTATTCCAGTTGTAAGTAACAGTACCTTGTCCGTTGTTTGATGCTAATGCATTGCCATCGCACAGACCAAAGCATGTAGGGTTATTAGAAGAAAAGCTAACTGTAAATTGTGCAGGTTCTGTAATGGTTACAGGTTGTGTAATGCTGCAACCGATATTGTCAGTAATTGTAACTGTATAATTTCCTGCACAAAGGTCAGCTGCTATTGAATCAGACTGAACTGGAGTAGTTGACCATTGATAGGTAAATGGGGCATTTCCTGTTGCTGTAACTGTTGCCGTTCCATTACACTGACCAAAACAAGATGTTTGTGTAGTAGAAATGGACGCATTGGTTAAGCAGGTTGTTCTGTATTTGGCAATATAGGTTGCCGGATTTCCTCCTGCCATAGTGAAAGCACCACCAACATGCATTTCATTACCATAATTCAATAATGCATCTACCTGATTGTTTGTTCCACCACTGAGGTCGGACCAGGTGGTGCCATCATAAGCTGCAATATTTGAAACAGCATTTCCGCCTGCAAGAGAAAAATTACCACCTACATAAAGTGTATTAAATAAATATCCAAGTGATTTAACTTTAGCTTGCCCTCCTGATATACCTCCTGGAATTGCTAACCATGCTGCACCATTCCATTTTGCAACGCTATTGGAAGAAACACCACCTGCAGAACTAAAGGTTCCACCGCAAATCAACTCACCGTTTACTTCTTTAAAAGCTGTTACCCGCATAGATAATCCACTAACGCCACCATTCAGGTCAAACCAGTTTGTACCATTCCATCGTGCTATTCCGCTTACAGCTACACCACCCGCTATGCCAAACTGCCCACCTGCAATTAAATCACCGTTATAAAATGTCAATGCTTCAACATAGTTAGATCCACTTCCTATGCCTGAGCCTAATGCATTCCATGTTGTGCCATTCCATTTAGCAATTCGTTCGGTGCTTATACCACCAGCGGTAGTAAATATTCCACCGGCATAAATGTTTCCGTTAGCATCTCCTGTAAGTGCATAAATCTCATCATTACAGCCTGTACCTAATGGTTGCCATTGTGTGCCATCCCATTTTGCAATACGTGTTATCGGATTTATTCCTGAAGATAAAAACGAACCGGCAGCGTAAAGTGTATTGTTACTATGATCATAATACAGTGCGAATACGTTGCTGTCAAATCCATCACCAATTGCAGTGTAACTTGTTCCATTCCATGATGCCACTCTTATGGCAGTAACACCACTGGCATCGGTAAACCGGCCACCGATGTAGAGAATGTTGTTGACAGTGTCCTTGGTCATGGCATAAACATTGTTATTGACACCGGAACCAACGGGTAACCAAAATTGTGCTTGTACTTTTTGCGATGTGCAAATAAAAAAGCAAATGATAAAACTTAAAAAAGTTAAATTGAATTGAATTCTTCTTCTCATGATTCTCCTTAAAATTTATTTTATAGTGAAAAATTATTGTGCAATAAGTTCTTTAATAATAATTGTCATTTTTTGTTCTGCTGCATTGGCAACTTTCAAAACTTCTTCGTGAGTGATAAACTCCGGTTCATCGCTTCCACCTAAGTCAGTGATAATAGAGATTGCAAAAACCGGCAGGTTCATGTGACGTGCAACTATGTTTTCAGGAACTGTTGACATGCCCACACAATCGGCACCAATAAACTTAATGTATTTGTATTCTGCACGTGTTTCAAACGTTGGCCCTGTAACGGCAGCATAAACTCCTGTATGGCAGGTAAAGCCATGTTTGTCTGCAATGGCTTTTGCATTTTTAATCATAGTTTTATCATAAGGCTCGCCCATATCTGGAAAGCGTGGGCCTAAATCATCATTGTTTGGTCCTATCAAAGGATTGGTGCCCATCAGATTAATATGGTCATCCAATATCATCAAATCGCCTACTTTATATTTTGGGTTAACACCACCACTTGCATTGGAGAGAATAAGATTTTTTATTCCAAGAAATTTCATCACTCTGACAGGCATTGCAACTTCCTGCATGGAGTATCCTTCGTAAAAATGGAAGCGACCTTGCATCGCTACTACTTTTACTCCGTTTAATGTTCCGAAAATAAGTTTGTTGCCATGTCCTTTTACTGTTGACACCGGGAATCCCGGAATGTCTGAATAGTTTAATTCTTTTACAATGTCAATNNGTTTTGCTGATAAATTCAGCTGTTGCTTTGATTTTTTCCAACATACGCTTTTACTGTATCTAAAAATTTTAATTCGTTTTCATTAATGACAATTGTTACAGGTATTGAATAAACAGGAAGATTCTTAGTGAGTGGTTTTAATTCACTGCTGTTGAATTTTACAGCATCTTTTTCTGTAACTANNCCCGTTATTAACAAAATTTCATACTCCGACAAGTCTCTTAAATTCAGCTTTTCACCACTATTAAGCGACTGAAGGTTGTCATAACTAAACGAACTGAAAAAAACAGGTTTTGATGGTAATTGACTGATAATAGATTTTTTTTGTTCAACTGTTATTGCTGTTGGGCATTTGGTGACTATTATCACATCTGCTCTTGATGCAGACGATGCAGATTCCCGAAGATTGCCTGCAGGTAGTAAGCAATCATTTATAAAAAGGTCATTGTATTGTGTCAGCAAAATATTCATTCCTGCTTTTACACTGCGGTGTTGAAATGCATCGTCAAGTAAGATTACTTCTGTATTCGGATAATGTTTTAAAAGATAATCAATGCCTTCACTTCTTTTTTCGCTGACGATGAAAGGCACAATTGGAAATTTACGTTTAATCTGTAATGGTTCATCACCGGTATCATTGGGCTGGCTGTCAACATGTACTTCAACAATGCCTGAAGTGTTACGACCATACCCACGTGAAACAACAGCTGTTTTATAATTACTCAATGCAGAAAGTAGATATTCTGTATGTGGTGTTTTACCTGTGCCACCGGTGTTTAGGTTTCCAATACATATTACAGGAATATCTACAGTCCGGCTTTTTAGCAGACCAACATCAAACAATAAATTACGCAATAAAACAACCATTCCGTACAGCCACGAGAAAGGTAGGAGTAATATGCGTAATGACTTCATTGAACAAAGGTATTGATAGTAAAGAGTTTTATAAAAATAAGAAAGCCTACCCGATTAAAGGATAGGCTTCTTTATATTGAAAAATATTATTATGCCTGTGCTACAGGAGTAACGTAAACGTATGACTTGTTATCAGTTTTTTTCTTGAAAACAACTTTACCATCAACCAAAGCAAAAAGGGTATGATCTTTTCCCATGCCCACACCTTCACCGGCATTGTGTTTGGTGCCACGCTGACGAACAATGATGTTGCCTGCAATAGCATGCTGCCCGCCATATATTTTAATTCCGAGACGTTTACTGTGCGACTCGCGGTTGTTTTTTACTTTACCTTCACCTTTTTTATGTGCCATGACTAAATAAGTTTAGTTAATTATGCGTTAATGGAATTGATTTCAATTTTACTCATATACTGACGATGACCATTCATCTTCTTGTATCCTTTTCTTCTCTTTTTCTTAAACACCAGAACTTTGTCACCTTTTACATGGCTGATGATTTTTGCAGAGACACTTGCGTTTGATAAAGAAGGCTTGCCAACTTTTATACTGCCACCATTATCTACTAACAAAACATCGTTGAATTTTACTTCTTCGCCTTCAGCACCTTCTAAACGGTGTACAAATAATTGCTGCTTTTCTTCAACCTTAAACTGTTGTCCTAATATGTTTACTATTGCGTACATGATTAATGTGTTTTTACAAACGGACGGCAAAAGTAGTTTTTTTTACTATATTTTCAAATCCTTTGCTAAATTTATTTTCAACTTCAAATATTTGATTAATCGGCCGGGAAAAGACTGATTATACGTAATTAAAGGATAATAAATTCATTGATTATCAATATAATATAAAAATCTATTCTCCGGTTTTGACTAATTTTATACTTGAAACAGTGCCTTTATCAGAGACTAATTTTACAAGATAAACGCCTTTTTTGAAACTCTTGCCAATAAAAATCTGCTCATTTTTTTGAACTTTTAGTGTTTCTACCATTTTCCCGGTAATATCTGTAATGGTTAAGTTACCACCATTTTCGCCAATGTGCAGTCTCGACTCATTTTTAAACGGATTAGGGCTTGATGACAAAGTATTTGCAGTTGCTGATAATGTTGATATGCCAACAGTTCCGTTTACTTCAAATTTATCAAAACCACCTTCAACCACATGTCCTGACATTGCTTGGTCGGCAGTGTAAACACTAATCTGCATGGTATTGGTGACAGGAATCAAACCATTTAAGTTAAATGACTGTGAAACCCATGTTCCCATTCCCGGAGTTGAAGCACGAACTGTTTCTAAAACAACATTGGTAGTGCCATTAGAAATTCGAATTATCAAACTATCGTTGGGGTTTGAATTTCCACCGGCATTATAAAACCAGCGTGAATAATTTATAGTTGGATTTGTCAGATATGTAGGGTCAAAAACTGGAGAAGTCAAAAGTGTATAGCCGTCATCAACATCGTTTGATCCTGAAGAAGATGCATTAGGATTATTATCTGTTACATAGGCCTGATTCAAACAATCTGTTTGATCATCGGCATCAGGATTGGCAAAGCCCGGTCCGAAAACGGCAGGAGTTCCGTGAGGCACACCTCTTTCCCAAAGATTTTGAGTAGTACCTGTTATTGTCCATCCGAAGTCAAAAGAAAAGTCATCATAATAACCTTTGTTCAAGGTAATTACCAATGGTGCAGGGTTAAGCATAATGCTTGAGTTGAAACATGTAGTGCGATGACCCCAACTTCCGGCTACAACCTGATAGTTGCCGACTACCATTGAAGGAATTGTAAAATTACCTGAGGCATCAGCAGTTGTATTATACACCAATGCACTATCCTGAATGGTCACCGTTGCATTGGGTATTGGATTTCCT
>DKKR01000086.1 GCA_002455375.1 Bacteroidetes bacterium UBA6661 | reverse complement strand
TCAATTAAACTGTAAACTTTTTTAGGACGAGTCAAAAGAGCCAATCCCAACGCAACTTTTACGGACATTCTAAATTTCTTCAAAATTCAAATTGTAAATTTGACGAATGAAAATATTGATTGTAGAAGATGAACACGAACTTGCACAAGACATTGTAAAATACTTGTCGGGACAAAACTATGTGTGTGAAGTTGCCGAAAACTACAATCAAGCAACAGACAAAATTGCTGTTTATCAATACGACTGCATTTTGTTGGATATAATGCTGCCAGACGGCAACGGACTTGCTTTGTTGGAATTATTGAAAGAAGAAAACAAGCAAGACGGAGTAATTATTATTTCCGCAAAAAATTCTATTGAGGACAAAGTAAAAGGTTTACAAATAGGTGCTGATGATTATTTGGCAAAGCCATTTCATCATTCGGAACTTTCGGCAAGAATACATTCTCTTATTCGCAGGAAACAATTCAACAGTTCAAACATTGTTCAACAAAATGAAATAACTATTGACTTGTTAGGCAAGACCGTAAAAGTGAATGATGTTGAAATTTCTCTGACAAAAAAAGAAATTGATTTATTGCTTTTTTTCATCGGAAACAAAAACCGTGTTGTTTCAAAAGGTGCTTTGGCAGAACATCTTTCAGGCGACATTGCTGATATGTTCGACAATCACGATTTTGTTTATGCTCATGTTAAAAACCTTAAAAAGAAATTGACCGAAGCAAATTACGGCAATTACATTAAAACAATTTATGGGACAGGTTACAAATGGGAAGCGTAAAACTTTTAAATAAAACATTTTGCATTTACTTGATATGCAGTATAGTGGTTTTGCTGATAGCCGCACCAGTCTTTTATTTTTCAATAAATCGGCTTTACATTGAAGATGCAGATGAAACTCTATTGCTTTATAAAAAAGAATTTCTGCATTATTATTTACAAAATTTCAAGCAAACTGAGATTGAAAATTTCAATCGTTACAATAGAGACATAAAAATACAGCCCTCGGCTGTATCTGTTGTTGGTGATACATTTTTCTACAAAAGTTTTATTGATAGTTTGGATAACGAATACGAGCCTTACAGGGTTTTTCAAACCCCTGTTGTCATTGAAAACAAACCCTATACTTTTACAGCACGAATTAGTTTAGTTGAAACCGAAGATTTGATTGAAAATATTGCGATTGTTTTCTTTGTTTTGATTGCGTTGCTGTTGTTGGTTTTGCTTTTTGTTACCAATCGTTTTTCAAAAAGAATTTGGCAACCATTTCAAAACACACTTGAAATGTTAAAAGCTTTTGATTTGACCGAAAAGCAAAGCTTTTCATTTGACAAAACAGACATCAAAGAATTTGAAGAACTCAATCAATCATTAGAAAAGTTGATTGATAAAAATATTTCTGTTTACAGCCAACAAAAAACGTTTATTGAAAATGCTTCCCACGAATTGCAAACACCTTTGGCGGTTTTGAAGTCCAAATTGAATATATTACTGCAAAACAAAAACATTACAAGCGAACAAGCGGAATTATTGACTGCGATTGATTTACCGCTTTCACGAATGACAAGAATAAACAAGAACTTATTGCTTTTGGCAAAAATTGAAAATAATCAATTTGCTGAAGTTGAAAACATAGAACTGACAGAAGTAATTAACGAAACACTTGAATTATTGATTGACTTTACAACGACAAAATATATTTCTATCAATAAAAACCTTTCCGAAAAAATAACCGTTACTTGCAACAAAGCTTTGCTTGAAATTTTGGTCAATAATTTATTGATCAATGCCATCGTTCACAACACAGAACAAGGAAAAATACAAATCAGTTTTTCAAACAAAACACTAACCGTTTCCAATACAGGAAAAACAGCATTAAGTAACGAGAAATTATTTGAACGTTTTTCAGTTTCATCTTCACAAACTACCAATAGCGGTTTAGGATTGGCGATTGTTAAGGAAATTTGTAATCGTTATAATTGGCGCATTAGCTACACCTTTGAAGATAGTCTTCATTCCTTTTCGGTGCGGTTTTGAAATTCAAGATTTCTTCTAAATTCAAAAATACCTTGCGGCTAAAAAAATTGATGATAAGAGCCACATTATTGGCATTAGTGCTAATGACCTTTCAACTATCTTTTGCACAAAGTACAGATAGCATATTTGTAGTAAAATCAGATACATTAAACAAAAATCTACTGTCTAAAACCAAATTCACAGTTAAACAACTCTACATTCCAAGTTCGTTGATTATTACAGGACTTGCACTAAACGGAAACAGTTTAGAAAGCCCGAAAAATGAAATTGTTGAAGAGCGAAACGAACATTGGTTAAAATTCAGAACCCACGTAGATGATTATTTGCAGTATAGCCCTATCGCAATTGCTTACGGGTTAGATGCTTTTGGCATAAAATCTAAAAATGATATTCCAAATCGTACAGCCATACTGCTAAAAGGAGAATTGGGAATGATAGCGATTACACAGCTTTTAAAGAACACCGCACACATACAACGACCTGATCAATCCAATTATGCTTCTTTTCCTTCGGGTCATACGGCACAGGCATTTGCTGCAGCTACATTTTTGAATGAAGAATATAAGGACAGATACAAGTGGATGCCTTATGTTTCTTATGGCATAGCTACAACAGTAGGTGTATTGCGCATGGCAAACAACAAGCATTATATCAGCGATGTTTTGGTTGGTGCCGGCATCGGCTATTTGTCAATGAAAATATCTTACTGGACACATCATTACAAATGGAATAGAAAAAAGCAGATAAGAAATTCCGATTTGATACATCAATACCCAAATTGATTTTCCTTAATTCGGAATATTTTTTCTAAATAATTACAAAATAAGTTTAACAAAAATATTTATTATGAACAGTTTAAACAAAGTTGCCCAAATAACGATCCTATTCTGGTTGATGAAAATTGTGGCTACAACACTTGGCGAAACTTTAGGTGATTTTATTTCAATGACACTCAATTTAGGCTATGCCACAGGCATTGGGATAACAGTAGTATTTTTTATTTTTGTTTTATTTCTTCAATTGCAGCAGAAAAAATATGTACCCACCATTTATTGGTTAGTAATTGTGAGTACTACTACTTTAGGTACAGAAATATCTGATTTTATTGATCGGACAATGCATTTGGGTTATGCCTTAGGCAGCATCACACTTATTAGTTGTCTTATGCTAACTCTATTTCTTTGGTATAAAAAATATAAATCGCTTGAGGTGTACCCTATTTTTGAAAAAAACAAAGAAATCTATTATTGGATTGCCATACTATTTTCAAACAGCTTGGGTACAGCTTTTGGCGATTTTCTAAGTGATAACATTGGGTTAAGCTACTTGAATGGAGCATTGGTAACGGGTTTAATTATAGTGATAGTGGTGCTACTACATTATTTAAGCAGGATAAATCATATTATTCTTTTTTGGATTGCCTTTGTTTTCACAAGACCTTTTGGTGCAACGTTTGGTGATTTCCTTACTAAGCCAACCGCTAAGGGTGGCCTTGCTTTGGGTACTTTAAATGCCTCTTTGGTTGCGATAATCATTATGGTTTTAATGACGATATATACACACCGCAATATTAATAAACAAAATAGTATCTAACGTTAGGCAATTCAAAATTTCTTCTAAATCGCTTCACATCTTTGCCCTATAAAAATTAAAAACAATGAAAAAATCAGCAATTATTTTGGCGGCAATGTTAAGCGTAACATTCGCCAATGCACAAAAAGTTTCCGACAAAGAAGTTCCTACAACAGTAAAAGCCGCCCTGCAAAAAAGTTACCCCAATGCAAAAGAAATTAAATGGGAAAAAGAAAAAGCCAACTACGAAGCTGGATTTGAAGTTAGTGAAAAAGAATATTCGCTTTTAATTGATGCTTCGGGAAAAATTTTAGAAACAGAAATGGAAATTAAAATGGAAGAACTTCCTGCAAATGCGAAAGCATTCATTTCTAAAAATTATGCAGGACAAAAAATCAAAGAAACCGCAAAAATTACCGACAGCAAAGGCGTTGTAACTTATGAAGCAGAAGTAAAAGGCAAAGATCTTATTTTTGACAAAAACGGAAACTTCATCAAAGAAGTAAAAGAGTAATGGCAAAACAACTATTAAGAGCAATGCTTTTAATCAAAGTGTTGCTCTTTTATTCTATCAGTGTTTCTTTTGCACAAACCACATCGGTTACACTATCGGGAATTGTAAAAAGCAAAAACGACAAATCGGCTTTGCCGTATGTAAACGTTGTACTGAAAACAGAAAAGGACAGCGTTCTTGTAACGGGAACAGTTACAGATGAAGAAGGAAGATTTACACTTTCAGGAATTAAGCCCAACAACTATTTTTTAGAAATTTCTTACATCGGTTTCACTACAAAAAAGCAAACACTTTTTGTGGGAACGCTATCCGAATTTCTGAATGTCGCAACTATTGAATTGGAAGAAGATACCAAAACATTGAATGAAGTTGTGATTACAGGAAAAGCAGATGACGTAAGTAGCAAAATGGATAAAAAAACTTATTCCGTAAGCGATAACGTTAGCCAAAGCGGTGGTTCTGTTTTACAAACAATGCAAAATCTGCCTGGTGTTACGGTGCAGGACAATAAAGTGCAACTTCGTGGCAACGATAAAGTAACTATTCTCATTGACGGCAAACAAACGGCAATGACAGGTTTTGGTAGCCAAACAGGTTTGGACAATATTCCAGCATCGTCTATTGAACGCATTGAAATCATCAACAATCCGTCCTCAAAATTCGATGCCAACGGCAATGCAGGAATTATCAATATCATAATGAAGAAAAACAAACAGGAGGGTTTTAACGGAAAAGTTGGTTTCACAACAGGTTTAGGTGCTTTGTGGGTGCGTAAAGAAAATTTGCCAACGATAAGACCGCAATACACTTTTACGCCAAAAGTCAATCCGTCTTTATCGCTGAATTACCGAAAAGAGAAAATAAATATCTTTTTTCAAGCGGACAATCTATATACGCAGTCATTGAACAAAAACGAGTTTGTAACACGGACTTACGATGACGGAACAATTATCAAACAACAGTTGAAGCGAAACCGCAACACAAATTTCTTTACTTCAAAAGCAGGAATAGATTGGTATATCAACGAACACAATACATTAACCGTTTCGGGTTTGTTTGGAAGTGAAAAAATAATTGACAGAGGCGACCAACCTTTTTTTAATTCTGATTTATCAAACCGACTTCGCTTGTGGCAATTTTTGGAAGATGAACTGAAAACAACGGCAATGGCTTCGGCAAATTACCAGCACAAATTCAAACAAGCAGGGCATTTGTTGAATGTTGGTTTCAATTATACATTTCACAGAGAAGATGAAAAATATTTTTACGATAATTATTTACCAAATTCAAAAGGAACTGATGCGTTTAAATTATTGTCGGACGAGCAAGTTTATGATTTGAATGTTGATTACATAAAACCGTTGAAATATGGGAGAATTGAAACAGGCGTAAAATTCAGATACAGAAACATACCGACAAATATGGATTTTCAGCCAGGTGCAAATTCGGTGTTGGACACCAACGCAGGCGGTTGGGCAACTTACAACGAAATTATTCCTGCATTATACGGAAACTACATTTTTGAAAATGCTAAATGGGAAGCTGAATTAGGTTTGCGAGTGGAGTATGTGAAAATAGATTACAAAGTAAATCCTAATCACAACACTTACACAAGTGACGGCTACGATTACACACAACCATTTCCGAATTTTCGTTTGGCGTATAAAATCAATGACCACAATAAACTTTCGCTTTTCTACAATCGCAGAGTGGACAGACCAAATGAAGTGGACATTCGCATTTTCCCAAAATATGATGATGCGGAAATTATTAAAGTCGGCAATCCTGCATTGCGACCACAATTCACAAACTCCTTTGAATTAGGTTACAAAACAAGTTGGAAAAGCGGTTACTTTTATTCGGCTGCATACTATCGTTTTGCAAATGCAACAATCACACGAATTTCAACCATTGTGCCTAATAGTAATTTGATTTATGCTATTTTTCAAAATGCAGGGAAAAGCCATAATACAGGTTTGGAAATTGTGCTTAATCAAGACATATCAAAATGGTATTCGTTCAACATTTACGCAAATGTTTATTACAATCAAATTAATGCTTTCACGGTTGAAAATTTATATCCTGTTCCGCATACTTTTTCGGCAGACAAACAAACAATTTTTTCGGGCAACGTAAAACTGAACAACAATTTTCATTTGCCTAAAAATTTTGAATTGCAAGTTACAGCCGTTTATTTAGCACCCGACATTATTCCGCAAGGAAAAATCGGACAGCGTTTTTCGTTGGATTTAGGGCTTAAAAAAATCATACAAAAAGAAAAAGGCGAATTGTTTTTCAATGCCAACGATTTGTTCAATACAATGGTTATTAAAAGGACAATTCAAGGAAATGGATTTTCTTACACAAGCGATGATTACTACGAAACACAAGTAATTCGTTTGGGTTACAGCTATAAATTTTAAACCAGCCGACACACACGGACAAGCACATTTGCAAGTCGCACAAAGCCGACACTCAAACCCTAACTTGCAAAAGAGCTTGTCCTTTCCCGACTGACTAAAACTTCATTTTTTTCTTCCCCTCTTTTTGAAAAATAAAAATACACCGACCGCACAACCGACACGACAACTCACAGCAGACACCCTACCACGACAGACAGAAGGGCAGCCGATAATCGAGTAGCCCGCCCCGCCAGCGAGTGCTGACGGGGAGAAGCTCTCACACCACTAAGCGTACGCGAGCTACGCTCCCAACTTTCGATTAAATGATATTGAATCATTCAATCTCAGTTGCATACTTAGCGGTTCACAGATAGATGGGTTTAGTGTTGTGTAAACCTCCAACAAACTTTCGTATCCTCGTTGCTTTAACCTTNNTTTTTAGGGTGATGGTTGAACCACGAGATTGTATGCCGTGTTGTTTTAAATCCAATTTATCTATAAAACAAATTTCTTTGTCCTAGGATATCTGACTCTCTATGCCTGAAAAGCTTATTTACTCGTGGTTGCCACCTTGTATTTGTGGCATTTTTAGTTGCTGTTTTTATCTCTAAAACCATTGAAATTAATTTATATTTGTAAATGCTTTTAAATTACTTTTTCACAACTTGTCCTGATTGCTCGGAATTCTGACGTAAGCTGCAACAACATATCCGATGAGAGCATACCATTACATAAAATATAATGAAAGTACGTCATTAGACTCGCTATTGGCTCATACCGACAGTAAAACAACGCTATGTTTTGACTTTGAGGACAGTATCCAAGATTGCCTATCTCCCGCAAACACAACAATTCTTAAAACAAACTATAGAAGATATTTCGACACAATCGTTGAAAAATGTAACACTGAAATTGGTACCTATACAATTGGTATTAGAATAAACGCAGTCGATTCTCCTGAATATGTTTTAGACCTGGAAATTGTAGCTAAACTAAAGCAGCCAATCACAATCTTTGCTCCCAAAATAGACAGTTCTATTCAAATTTTGAAGTTGCATGATGATCTAAAAAAAGTCGGAGCAGGCAATAATGAAATAATCCCTGTTATAGAAACTAAAAAAGGGTTGGACAATTTAGCAGAAATTCTAAAAAATAGTTCAACTATAATTAGTGGTATTGCTTTGGGGCACTGTGATTACAATCTTGACACTGGCAATTATCCGTTTTTTCATCAAGATTCAAGAGAGTATTGGACTTGGATAACAAAAATAGCAGAGCTTACTAAGCCGTATAATTTGTGTGTTGTAAACTCTCCATTCCTTCAACTGGATAATAATGAGTTTTTCCACTATATTCTATATATGCTATATGCAATTGGCGGAAACAAAATTGGTCAAATTACCTTGACACAAAAGCAAACAAGTATTTGTAACTTCTTTCCAGACAATATAAAAAATTATACGCTTCCAAAATTATTTAACCGACTTGACCAAAGGGTTCCCCTATTATATGCTGAAAAATTCATTGCATCATTTGAGAAAAGTAACAACCTTAAAGGTTTTTCAATTGATAATGATAGAACGATTTTATCTCCACAAGAATATTTTGCATCGAAAGCCTTCCTGCACAAAATAGATTTTAAGGAGATCAATTTTACATTTGTTGGCGGTTGTTTTCCCGTTCAAGGTGATTTACCTTTTGAAAATCTTTTCCATCAATTACTCAAGCAAAAATTGGAAAACAGTCGAGAAATAAAATTTAATGTAAACATTATCCGATATGAACGCTTTAGAAATTGCAGAAACAAAATCGAAGAATATAAACAAAATCAAACCATAGACATTCTTGTATTCTCTATAAGACCAGAGCCATTTCTACGACTGGTAAAATTGTACTACAAATTTATGGATAGCTCTACTGGTAGAAAAAAATGGTCATTAAATCTCCCGATATTTAATAATGTGAATCCGGAAAAACATGATTTGCTTTCTTTTGATGCAAGATATAATCTTTCCACGTTTCATGATAGCTCATTAATTCATAAAACATTGATAAACCTAAACTACATTTTTGGATTATTACTTGGCAATGCTAATTATTCTCAAAAGTTATATTTAGACCTCGTGAATGAGGTAATTGAATACAGCAGAATGAATAACATTAAACTATTTATTCTCGGACCACCAATTAGAGCAAATACAAGAATAGAGCGACTTTTATCAAAAAGACTTGATAAGTTTATAAGGAAAGCTCCGACTATTGTACAAGACAATTTTATTAGCGGTTCTGAGCCCATTAAAAATGGAGAGTATCTATTTAAAAATGGAATTTATGCAAATGAAAAATATCACGAATTGATTGCCGAAAGAATGTTAGAGAAAATACAACCGACAATTGACAAAATTGCAGCAGTTAATCGAGTAGGTGGCCCTACCAGAATCTGATGAAGTGCTACCGAAAGCTATCGGTATCTCACACCGCAAAGCGATATCATGAATTCCATTAGAAAAATAATAAGTTACTCAAACACCATCTCGCATGGCAGACGGTTCACATGTAGATGGGTTTAGTCTTGTGAAACGTCCAACAAACTTACGTATCCTCATTGATTTAACCTTGCCAAAGTGATGGTTGAACCAAGATTTTGATTTTTAGCAAGGTTCAACCCCAATATCTATCGGGATTCTTCGATTAAGATTCAGTGACAAAATTATTATACTTCGCAAATACATAAACCGTCATGCTGCGAAAAAAATCAGTTTCTCTTAAAATATTATTGCTAAAATTATCGCACAAGCATTCGTTTGTGGAACAAAGATCACACTAAATTCTTTTGTTGTTGACTTTCAACGTCTGAAAATACATCATGTGTTCAGCAATAGTAATCGCAAGCGAGTAGTGAATAAATTTGAAAACGGTATGAACACTATTTCTATTCACAACATCGGAAATATTATAAACAGGAAACTTATTACATATAGATAACATTACTATCCTACACGGTTTTAAATAATCTTTTATTGAGCATCCAACTTTGAAGAAGCGCTATTATTAACCCTTTGTTACTGCTTCAATTCGCAAAGTGCCAGATAAGTCATTAGACCTACACCTGTTTTCAATGCGTTCTCGTCAATATCAAATGTTGATGTATGTACCGATGAAGTAATACCCTTGGCTTCATTTCTTGTCCCCAAACGGTAAAAGCAAGCATTGGTCTCCTGCGAATAAAATGCAAAATCTTCTGCCGCCATCCAGATGTCAAGATCAAGCACGTTCTCTTCTCCCAGATAATCAACAGCATTTTTTCTGGCAGATGCTGTAAGTTCTGGATTGTTGACCAATGCAGGATATCCTCGCACAATATTAAACTCACACTTCCCTCCCATTCCTTGAGCAATTGCCTCAGCCATCTTAATCATTTTTGCATGGGCATCATTACGCCATCTCTCATCCAATGTTCTGAAAGTTCCTTCAAGATAAACACTGTCGGGAATTACATTGGTTGCTCCGTTGGCAACAACTTTACCGAATGACAAAACACTTGGCATAATGGGGTTTGCATTTCTACTTACAATCTGTTGCAATGCGACAATGATATGTGATGCTATCAATACCGGATCAATATTCTGATGTGGTATAGCTCCATGACCTCCTTTTCCTTTTATGGTTACATATATTTCATCCGTACTGGCCATATACACACCGCTTCTGAAACCCACTTTGCCGGTTTCAATCAACGGCATTACATGTTGTCCTAAAATTCCTGAAACCGAAGGATTTTTTAATACACCTTCTTTTATCATCATTGATGCACCACCGGGGAGTTTTTCTTCACCAGGTTGAAACAATAATTTTACAGTTCCTGAAAACTCATTTTTAAATTGCTGTAAAACCGAAGCAACACCCAATAAGCTAGAAGTGTGGACATCATGACCACATGCATGCATGACACCTGCATTTTGTGAAACATAATCTGTTTTATTGGTTTCCTGAATGGGAAGTGCATCCATATCAGCACGCAGTGCAATAATTTTGGCAGAAGGATTTTTACCTTCAATCATAGCAACAATGCCGGTTTCTGCAATTTTCACTTTATTAGTTATTCCTATTTCATCCAACCTCCCCCAAACAAATTGTTGTGTCTGAAATTCTTTAAAGGATAATTCCGGATTTTTATGCAAATGCCGTCTGTCTGCAAGTACTGTGTTAAATGCAGCTTCTGCAAGTTGCTTAATTTTATTGATTTTCATGCGTCAAAATTAAAACTTTATTGTTCAATAACTTGTGATTTAATACATCAAATTAAGTATTGATTTCAGCCATAAAAATCACCAGTTTTGGTGATTGACAATGAAAATTTTTATAATCAGTTTTGTAGCATTCACCAATTTAATAACTTAAGAAATGAAATGGATTAAGCAATTATTTTTAGTTTCACTGGCGCTATCTTTAACCCTTAGTGCTTGTAAGAAAGAAAAAGATGACAGCGCGTCACCAACACCTCCAACTCCTATTCCTCCTACACCACCAGGTAATACCCCAAAAAATTTAGGGTGGAATGGAACCGACAACCCTAATTCAGTACCTACTTCAGTTACCAATACGCCTATTTATAACAGCGGAACATTACCGCAATCGGTAAGCCTCTTACCACAGTTTCCGCCCATTGGCGATCAGGGGCAATATGGCACCTGTGTAGCATGGGCAGCTGGTTATAATATGAAAACCGTTATAGATGCTATACAGCAAAATCTTACTGCAAACGACTTAGCAAATACCAACAAGCAAACCAGCCCTAAAGATCTTTTTCTTGCTATTCCGGATGCAAAAAAAGGACAAAATTGCAATGGTACAAACTTTTCTGATGCAATGGATTTGTTATTGAATCGTGGAGCTGCAACGATGCAAACTGTTCCATATACTAATCTTGGAAATTGTGCCAGCGCAGGAGTACAAAGCAACTGGACACAGGAAGCCAATCAACGTAAAATAAAAAATTACAGAAAAATAACGGCATCCATTCAGAGTGTTAAAGAACAATTAGCCAATAAAATACCTGTAGTTATCGGAGCTAAACTTTCCGACAATTTTATGACTTGGAATAGTGATGCAGTTTACAATTCAAATTCTACTTACAATCAGGTAGGACAGCACTCATATCATGCGCTGATAATCTCCGGTTATGATGATAGTAAAGGCGCAAATGGTGCTTTCAAAGTTGTAAATTCATGGGGCACCAATTGGGGTGATATCGGATATATTTGGATAGACTACAATTTTCTATTGAATGAATTCGTATTTGATCAAAACTTTTATACTGCCACAACCGATGGAGGCACAAACCCTCCTTCACCTTCTCCAACACCATCAGGAGGCGTTGACCTTGCCTCTTGGGTGTTTGGTGATGAAACTACTTATGGATCTACACAAACACAATATTACAATGAGCGTGTTGTTTACTGGAATCTTTATAATATTGGCGCTTCAGCAGCAGCTAGTTCAACTAATTGGAGTTTGTACTACATATACTTTAATGCTTATGATGCCAATGATTATGGTGTTTTATTTTATGATGAATTCAACACTTCTATTGCACAAAACACTTATCAGGTTGACCCAAACGATCCGAATCATATTATTCTGAATATTGATATACCTGCAAATAACGACCTGGGTAATGTTGGTTTCGGAACACAACAATTGTATCAGGTTTATTACACACCGTCATCATTAAATGGAGAATATTATATTGTAATGGTTGCCGATGCAGAAGGGGCGTTTACAGAAGATAACGAGCAAAACAATTTCTTTTACACAACCGATCAGTATCCAAAATTCTTCCAAAACGGATATAGCGGACGTGTAACAGCACAAATGCAATCAACCAATGCAACAAACTTTGTAGAATATAAGTTCATCAATAAACTTCAACCTTCAAAACACAATCTGACTTCTAACATTTATAATTCTGTTGTTACCAAACAAATGCCCAATGCCTATTCATCTGAAGAAATCGGGCAAATGTTGAAGATTAAGAAAAGAACCGGTGACCTTAACCGTAAACTTGCAGAATTTAAGATGAGACAAAAAGGCAACGGTGGTTTTGGCACCAAATAAGCTTAACATTTAAACCGCAAACAATATCATCCCGGCAAGAAAATTTCTGCCGGGATTTTTTTCTTTTTCACCAAATGATTTTTAAACTTGTAAAAAAATATTATGCGTACAGCAGTTCTTATAGCTACAATTTTTACAACACTGAATATCTCCTGTGCTACAGGTCAGAAAAACAGTGCACCAAACGATACCGACATGAACAATCAGCTAAAAAACGGAACTAATATTTTTTTTGAAAATAAAACCATTAATGCTGATTTAAATTTTACAAGTCTGCTACAGCCTGTTGTTGAAAGCAATGGTATAAACCGATGTTATATCAATTCTGCCATTACCTTCAAACAATGTACATTTAAAGGAAAACTTACAGGTTATGTTACCGATGAATCGGGAAAATCTACTATGACGTACTTTCAAAAAAGTGTAGCATTTATTGATTGTATTTTTGAAGATGATGTAAATTTACGAGGAGCAATATTTTCTGCACCGGCAAATTTTCAAGGATGTAGCTTTGTAAAAAAAGCTGACTTTCAGGAATCTCATTTTTATTCTGATGCTTTTTTTAATGAAACAAAATATCGCGAAGAAGCTTATTTTCAAAATGCTGTATTTGCTAAAAAATTGGTCTTTATGAATGCAAGGTTTGAATCAAATGTATATTTTCAAAATGCAACATTTTATTTTGATTCACAATTCAGCAATGCAGAGTTTCAGAAATATGCAGACTTTACTGTTTGTACATTTCAGATGGGCGTATTCTTCAATTATTGTAAATTTCAACAACAGGCTATTTTTAACAGTAGTGTATTTAGCAAAAGATTTGAAATGTTGAAAATAACTGCCAACAAAGTTGAACTCCGTAAGTGTTATTTTGGATTTGTACCCAAATTAATGCAAAGCGATTTTTCAGAATTATTAGACATTAGTGGCAGTCATTTTGCTNNTAAGGAATACCCGTACTGAAAGATATCACTACCAAAGTTCTTCTATCATCAGAAATTACTTCCTGTAATAAGAATTACACCTCAGAAGAATTTTTAAAAGCTTCTGGCAGGTAAGATTTTTACATGATTTTATGTATTATTCTATTAAATAATATGATTTTAAACGGGTAAGAAAATAAGGAAATCTGTTTGGCAGCTAAATGCCTTTATCTTTTCTTTGGACTCAAATTCAATAACATGAAAAAACAATTCTACAACAAAGGAAAATACTTCCTTACCATGCTGGCTCTGATGATATCAGGCTATACAATGTCACAAAACTGCAGTGCAGGGTTTGTTTATAGTGTCAACCCCAACGGAGTAGTCTCATTCTATGACTCTAGCTTTGTAAACGGCAACATTACAAGTGCCACCTGGATGTTTGGCGATGGTACTACAGGCACAGGAACCCAAGTAACCCATCAATACAATACTTCAGGTTTCATTACGGTTTGCTACTTCATCACCACTTCAACAGGATGCAGTGATTCAACTTGCCAGGTCATCACGTTAAATCCATGTACACTTACAGCAACACTTGTTTATGACTCATTACAGCAAAATCTATTTGCTATTGCATCAGGAGGTACTCCTCCGTATAGCTATAATTGGACAAATGGTCAAACTTTAATAGGTATTTTTGTTCCCAATCCGGGTATGTATTGTTGCAACATTACTGATTCCAATGGCTGCACCTACACAGCCTGCTATCTGGTAGGCGGCAGTGGATGCAGCGCTTCCTTTATTACAAGCATCATGGGCAATGTAGTTGTCTTCGGTAATAACTCACAAAGTTTTTCGTCACTGCTGTGGAACTTTGGCGATGGCACAACATCTGCTGCCACATCACCAACACATACTTATGCACAAGCAGGAACGTATTATGCATGTTTAACTGCTTACGATGGAACAGGTGCAGTGTGTTCACAATATTGTGATACAATTGTTATTGTTCCACAAACTGGAAACACTATTATTTGCGGTAATGTTTTTCAGGATATTAATGCCAATGGTTTTAATGATAATGAACCGGGCTTTGGGAATTCACCGGTAATGATATGGGGTTCAGGAATGCAATATACTGCTATGCCTGATTCAAATGGTAACTATAGTATAAGTGTTCCTCCGGGAACTTATAATATCGTTTACTGTGTTCAACAACCTTACAGTCTTACCTTACCGTCTGATTCCGGTGGCTGTGGTTTTTATCAGGTAACTATTGCAGCAGGTGATACTATATGCGGCTTTAACTTTGGCGTTTCGCTCAACAGTTCTTCAATAGTAGGTTATGTTTTTGCAGACAGTAATAATAATGGAACTAAAGATGCCGGTGAGCCGGGTATCCCTTATCAGCCTGTACAAATTGGATCACTTACTGCCTACACTGATTTAACAGGAAAATATGAACGTTATGTACCGGTTGGAACTTATACTGTGTCCTATACACCCTCAGGAGTTTATGCCTCTTATCCGTTAACCACTGCCAGTAGCAACAGCGTAAATGTCGTAGGCGTTGGTATAACTTATCAGGGTGGTGATTATGGGCTTAATTTACCTGCAGGTGCAACAAACATTGCAGTCAATTTATTACCTCATACAACTATTACCCCGGGATTTCCTGCATGGTACGATATTCAGGTTTGCAACATTGGCATCAACCCAACAGGTGCTACTGTTACCATGAACTACGATCCGGGCTTAACCTACACCTTTGGTAGTCCTGTTCCGGCATCTGTAAACACCTCTGCTCATGTCATTACATGGAATCTTCCAACAATGGCAAGCGGACAATGCCTTTATATTCAGGCTGACTTCAGTGCTTCAACATCCTATCAGATTGGTGACGCAACGTTTGAATTCTGCAGTGCCTATCCAACATCAGGAACTGATATAGACTTAACTAACAATACCGATACAGTTCATCAGATTGTTACCGGTTCTTGGGATCCGAACAATAAACTTTCTGTTCAAACCAACAACAACAATCCTGTTCAACAAATTGTTTCTTCTGTAAATGCCAATCAGGAAATTGAATATACTATTAACTTCCAGAATTTAGGAACAGCACCTGCAGTGAATGTAGTGGTTGTTGACAACCTCTCTACTGATTTGGTTGCTGGTTCTTATCAGTTAACAGGTGCAAGCCACAATGTATCTGTAAGTCGCAATGGCATGAATGTGATTTATAATTTTCAGAACATTATGCTTCCTGATGCCAACAGCAATGAACCGATGAGCCATGGTTTTGTGTCATATAAAATCAATGCTGTTAACGGACTTGTAGCTGGAACACAAATTTCTGATTTTTCAAAAATTTATTTCGACTTTAATAGTCCGGTAACTACCAATATTGCTGTTGTTACCATGGTTAATCCGACAGGAATTAACGAACAAGGTGAAGCCAATTTACATAGTGTTTATCCTAATCCTGTCAGTGATGTTGCAACCATACAGTTTACATTAGGACAAAATTCTTTAGTCGGACTTGAATTGTTTGATGCAGCCGGACGCAGCACCATATTAATGCCCGAAGTCATGATGCAGGCAGGTTTACATAACACAAATTTAAATGCCAATCAGCTTTCGGAAGGATTGTATCTTCTTAAGTTGAATGTCAACGGAAAATCATCTGTAATGAAGGTTACGGTTAAACATTGACCTTGATTTTTAGTCAATCATTAAAGAAGCCCTCTTAAAAGGAGGGCTTCTTGTTTTAATATTATACTATACGTAATAAAATATATTCCTCTCTACAAAGGAATATTTCCATGCTTTTTCTTAGGCAATTTGGCTGCTTTGTTTTCAAGCATTTTAAATGCCTTAATCAATTTTTCTCTTGTCTGTGCAGGCTCAATGACTTCATCAATATAACCACGCTCTGCTGCTTTATAAGGGTTGGCAAANNTTCATGTCGGCACCAATATGTTTGGAGTTCATCACATCATAAGCACCACCATACGCTTTGCGTGTTATTACGGTAATGCGTGGTACGGTAGCTTCACTGAATGCATAGAGCAACTTTGCACCATTGGTAATAATTGCATTCCACTCCTGATCTGTTCCGGGTAAAAATCCTGGAACGTCTTCAAACACCAGCAACGGAATATTAAAACAATCACAAAAGCGTACAAAGCGTGCCGCCTTAGTAGATGAGTGATTATCTAAAACTCCTGCCAGAAACATAGGTTGGTTAGCAACTACGCCAATGCTGCGACCGCCTAACCTTGCAAAGCCCACAACAATATTTTCTGCAAAGTCTTTATGTACTTCAAAAAAAGTGTTTTCATCTGCTACCTGTGCAATTACTTCACGAATGTCGTATGGCTGATTGGGATTATCAGGAATAATATGGTTCAATGTTTCACGGTTTTCATTGCCGCTAACATATTCAACAGAAGGAGGCAGCTCCTCGCAATTTGACGGAATATAACTCAGTAAAGTTTTGAGATACTGAATGCATTCCATCTCATTGGCACATGAAAAATGTGTCACACCTGATTTGGTTGAATGAGTTGATGCTCCACCCAACTCTTCTGCACTTACTTCCTCATGGGTCACAGTTTTTACAACATTAGGACCGGTAACAAACATATATGATGTGTTTTGTACCATCATAATAAAATCTGTTATGGCAGGTGAATAAACTGCACCACCTGCACAAGGACCCATAATAGCACTCAATTGAGGAATAACTCCTGAAGCTAACGTATTGCGATAAAAAATATCTGCATAGCCCCCCAATGATACAACACCTTCCTGAATGCGCGCACCTCCGCTATCATTTAAACCGATTACCGGAGCGCCATTTTGCATTGCCAAATCCATTATACGACAAATTTTCTCTGCATGTGTTTCACTCAGTGAGCCACCAAATACAGTAAAATCCTGCGAAAAAACATACACTAACCTGCCATGAATTGTTCCGTAACCGGTTACAACACCATCACCAAGATATTTTTCTTTTGCTAAACCAAAGTCTGTTGCACGATGTGTCACCAGCATACCTATCTCCTCAAAACTGCCTTCATCAAGTAAAAAATGTATCCGCTCTCTTGCCGTTAGTTTTCCTTTCTTATGCTGATCGTCAATCCGCTTGGTACCGCCACCGGCTAATGCTTCCTTCTTTTTCTGTTCAAGTAATGATAATTTATCTTTCACTGCTTTGTTGATTAATCTATTGTGCAAACTTAAAAAACTAAATGAAGAACTACCCGTTTAAAATAAAACTAAAACCTTGTTAGGCAAGGAATCGAACTTTTTTCCGTTCTTAGCAAGGTAAAAACTTCTACATAAATCAATTTGTGAAAACTATTTTCCAATCGCTTGCAGGCATTGCTTTATTCCTTCTTTTTCACAGTACTTCTCTGGCACAGCTTACCAGAATTTCAGGTAAAGTTACTGATGCACTCACCGGTGAGCCAATACCTTTTGCCAGCGTAGTTTTTAAAAAATCCACCATAGGTGTCAACACCAATATTGATGGAATCTACACTTTAGAGTCAGACACACCAAGTGACAGCATCTCTGCTCAGTTTTTGGGTTATATAGCTGTAAGCCTACCGGTTAAAAAGGGTCAGACACAAACCATAAATTTTTTACTTAAAGCAAGCAAGGTTGAACTGAAAGAAGCAGTGATTCATGCAGGTGAAAATCCGGCCAATATCATCATTAAAAAAGTTATTGCAAACAGAGATAAAAATAATTTTGAAAAGTTAAACAGTTACTCCTTCGAGACATACAATAAATTAGAGTTTGATTTAACCAACATTACTGACAAATTTAAAAATCGTAAAATTTTTAAACCCTTCGCATTCATTTTTGATAATATTGACAGCACCACTACCAATGAAAAACCTTTTCTTCCTATTTTCATAACAGAATCGTTAAGCGACCGCTATCTCTCTAACAATCCTAAAGACAAGCGCGAAATCATTAAAGCAAGTAAGGTATCCGGTGTTGAGAACGAAACAGTAACGCAGTTTTTGGGTGATATGTATCAAAACATAAATATCTATGATAATTTTATGGATGTGTTTGGTAAAAAATTTGTCAGCCCTATATCGAGTCTTGGATTAATTTACTACAAATATTATCTGCTCGACAGTTTGTACATGGGCAACAATCATTGCTACAAGTTGAAATTTAAGCCGCGCAGACCCGAAGATCTTACTTTTACAGGAGAGATGTATATTACAGATACTTCATGGGCAGTTAAAAAAGTAAATATGCGTATTTCCAATAAAGCGAATATAAACTTTGTCGAAGACTGTGCCGTTGTAAAAGAATATGAATTTGTGGACAGTACTATGTGGATGCTCTCCAAAGATTTGCTGGTTATTGAATTTGCTGCACGCGATAAAGGACTTGGACTCATTGGGCGCAAGTCAACTTCTTATAAAAACTTTGAGTTGAATAAACCAATACCTGCACAGGTAATGAAAGGCGCACAGGATGTTGTTGTGGTTGAAGGGGCATTAGAGAAAGACAGCAAATTTTGGGATGCAGCACGACACGACTCATTGAACGAACGCGAAAAGAAAATTTACACTATGGTTGACACCATTAAATCGTTGCCAGCCTACAAAACTTATGTTGATGTAATTACACTTTTTGTTACAGGATATAAAACATTAGGCAAAGTTGATTTGGGTCCGTATTTCACTGTATTTAGCTTTAATGAAATTGAAGGATATCGTTTTCGTCTTGGCGGAAAAACCAATCAGGATTTCAGTAAACATCTAAGACTTGAAGGATTTGTTGCTTATGGTACAAAAAACGAACAATTCAATTACAGCTTTGGAACACGCTATTTATTTACAACAAAACCTCGCATGGGTGTCGGATTCAAATACAGACATGATGTAATGCAACTCGGTCAAAGTGATAATGCTTTTCAGGATGATAATATTCTTGCTTCGCTTTTCAGAAGATCAGCATCAAACAAATTAACCTACACAGAAAGTGAAAAGATTTATTTTGAAAAAGAATGGCTTTCGGGAGTTAGTGGACGGATCACTTTTGAACACAATGAATTTATCCCTTTAGGGAAATTAGATTATCGTTACTATACAAATGAAAACGAAAGCAACATCAGAGATAAAATAAACACTTCTGATATTTCTGCTTATTTCAGGTTTGCCTATCGTGAAAAATTTGTGGAGAGCAAACATGGCAGAGTAAGTTTGGGTAGTAAATATCCGGTGCTACAGGCTGTATATACACAAGGTTTAAAAGGTGTTTTACGAAGCGACTTCGACTATCAGAAGCTGATTGTTAAA
This sequence comes from Bacteroidetes bacterium UBA6661, assembly GCA_002455375.1. Lineage (GTDB taxonomy): Bacteria > Bacteroidota > Bacteroidia > AKYH767-A > OLB10 > OLB10. The sequence continues at coordinate 63,279 of DKKR01000086.1, read as the reverse complement.
GTAGATGATTATTTATACACTGCACCCATCGGTTATTTATACTATGTTTTAGAGGCCGGAAAAGTTTGGGGTAAGTTACCCTATCCCTTATTGGAAGTGCATCGTGGCAATGAGTCCTATTTTTATGATTATCTTTCTTTTAACCTGATGAATTACTATGAATTTGTCAGCGATCAATATTTTGCATTCTATGCTACACATCACTTCGAAGGTTTCTTCTTAGATAAAATTCCATTACTTAAAAAATTAAAGTGGCGCGAAGTGGCAAGCCTTCGCGGTGTTTATGGCAGCATGTCACAAAAAAATCATGATTTGATGGTTGACCCAACTTACAATACACTGTCTAAAAAACCCTATCTTGAAGCAGGCTTTGGAGTAGAAAATATATTAAAAATAATTCGTGTTGATTTTATTTATCGTCTCAGTTATTTAGATAATCCTGATATTTCAAAATTCGGAATCCGGGGAAGTTTGCAATTAACATTCTGATAGCTGTTATCTTTGCACCATATTGAATAGACAAAAATGCTGTTACGCGCAGAAAACTTAGTAAAGATTTATAAAAAGAGAACCGTTGTAAACAATGTGTCTATTCAGGTAGCACAAGGTGAAATAGTAGGATTACTTGGCCCAAATGGTGCCGGTAAAACCACAACTTTTTATATGACTGTTGGATTGATAAAACCCAATAGTGGCAAAATTTTTCTTGATGATAATGATATTACCGCGTTGCCAATGTACAAAAGGGCACAGTCAGGTATTGGCTACTTAGCTCAGGAAGCTTCTGTTTTTCGTAAACTAAGTGTTGAAGATAATATTAGAGCTGTATTGGAGATGACAAAACTTTCACAGGAAGAACAGGATGCCAAGACAGAAGAACTACTGAGTGAATTCGGATTACAAAAAATAAGAAAAAGCCGTGGTGATTTATTATCCGGTGGTGAACGCAGACGAACAGAAATAGCGCGTGCTTTAGCTGTAAGTCCAAAATTTATTCTGCTCGATGAACCATTTGCAGGTGTTGACCCCATTGCCGTTGAAGACATACAATCAATTGTAGCAAAGCTTAAAGAAAAAAATATAGGAATTTTAATTACTGATCACAACGTTCACGAAACGCTAACAATAACTGACCGTGCTTATCTATTATATGAAGGTAAAATTTTAAAAGCCGGTACTGCTGAAGACCTTGCTAATGATGAGCAGGTACGAAAAGTATATCTGGGTCAGAATTTTGAACTCAGAAATTAAGAAGCAAGAGTATTAATCCAAAAGAGGAAGATAAAGCTGCACAACCTTACCCTGATAACTTCCATCATCACCAATAATTTCTTTTTCAACTATCCTGGCATTGGTATTGTTGGTTTGATTGATAATATCCAAACGCTCTTTTGTGATTTGCATTCCCATTGATTTTCGTTTGGCATTACGTAGTTTTTCATCCTCTGTCATTCGGGCATCTGCTTTACAACCATTGTCCTTTATTGTAAAAACTAATTCGTCCTTTGTACTGTCAATATTGATGGTAAGAAGACCACCTTCCGTTCTGTTTTTTAATCCATGCCAAATTGCATTTTCCACAAGCGGTTGAATAATCATTGGCGGAACCATGACACTTTCATCATCTATGCTTTCATTTATTGTCAACTGATATTTAAAACTATAATTAAGCCTCATACATTCTACCTGAATATAAAGATCAATAACTTCACTATCGTCCTTCAAAGAAATATTCTGATGGTTTGAGTTTTCGAGAATCTTGCGGATTAATGTACCTAGTTTTAAAACATAGTTACCTGCTTTTTGCATTTCACTGTGGCTAATTAAAATGTAGATGCTGTTTAATGCATTGAACATAAAATGTGGGTTCACCTGTGCACGCAGTGCTTTCATTTCTACTTGTGCAACCTGCAACTGCAAGCGGCTTTTTTCTATCTGAACTTCTGCTTCGCGCTTTGACCGATAGAAAATAAAAATTAAAAAAATAAATGCCAATAGAAAAGCTGTAAAACTAAACAGCATCAACTCCTTGGAGGTAATAATCAGAAAAATTCCCATAAGAATACAAAACCCGGATTAAAAAATACGTCACTAATCTTAAGCACAGAAAATCTATTGGCTAAAATAACTTAAATCCCTGAAAAATGTGATGTTTCTTTAAAATTTAAAATGGCAACAAAATTCGTTTTCCCGGTCTGGCATATTTTTTCCGTTTTGACTTAGTTTTGTGCTTCTTCTCTTCCTTGCGCAGAATTTTAGACTCTTCCTCAGCAGTAATTTTTCTGAGAGAAATATCCATAAAAATGACATTATTACCCCTCAGTTTATTAAACCTGATGACTCGTCTTTCATATCCTTGTCTAGATATCCTGAAACTTACATTGCTGATTACCTGAAACATTTTAGTATCAAATCGCCCACCTTGATCTGAATAAATTATCTTATACATAAGACTCCCCTCGTAAATTTCTATCTTCACAGAATCGAGTGTCGTCATACTTTTCTTCTCTAAAACCTTACCTTTTATCTGACAATGCTGCGCATCTGCCATTTGTATTGACAAAAAAAATAAAAAACAGAAAAATGATTTAATCATTATTGTTTGACAAAAGCGACTTTAATCTTATACGTAAAATACTGAAAATGTTCTGAATAAAACTGAATTGCCGCTAAAATTAATGTTTTCTTATCATTGAGGACTAAATTGATTTAAATTTCACCTTTTTGATATGATAACATTACAAAATAACACCCTTAAAATCAGAATAAAAAAGCAAGGTGCTGAATTATGCAGTTTGTTAAATTTAAATAATTCTATTGAATATATATGGCAGGCAAAAACAGCGTGGGCAAAACATTCACCTGTATTATTTCCAATAGTTGGTCAACTTAAGAATAATGAATATAAATGGCAGGACAAGACTTACAAAATGGAACGACATGGCTTTGCACGAAATATGCTTTTTAATGTAATTCAAAATGATTCCCATTCTGCTACATTTGAATTAACTGACAATGATAATACACTTCAGCAATATCCATTCAAATTTTCCTTCCAGATTAATTATAACTTGAATGGTGCAACGTTAGTTATCAACTATAAAATTAAAAACAACAATGTTTTTTCTATGCCTTTTTCAATTGGCGCACATCCTGCTTTTAATATTCCTTTAAGCACAGAAGAAACTTACACAGATTACTACTTGCAATTCAATAAAAAAGAAAATAGCGGAAAATGGGAACTTGAAAATGGCTTGTTAAAGAATGAAACACCTTTTTTTGATAACACCTCTGAGATTCCACTCTCAAAAAGTTTATTTGAAAATGATGCGTTGGTTTTTAAAAATCTAAAATCAGATTTGATTGAAATAAAAAGTAAAAAAAACATTTATGGCTTAAGTGTTTCAACAGAAAATTTTCCTTACCTCGGAATTTGGGCTGCAAAAAATGCAGATTTTGTTTGCATAGAGCCCTGGCATGGCATTGCTGATGATGTAAATGCTTCGGGTAATATTTTGGAAAAAGAAGGTATTATTCTTTTAAACGAACAACAAACTTTTACTTGTGCTTTTACTATTAATGTTTATTAAGAAAAATCATTGTGTATTTGCACTTGTCAACCATCAAATACCGACTGAGGTTTGAATTGGTTTTTTCAGCATTTTTCTGTTTTTAATACTTGTTCCAATGGAAATATAATAGAGTTTACTTGAATCTACTTTATAGCTGACAGAAACGGGTTTTTCTGGCAGGCTGAAACTTTCTGTATTGTTTGTCAGAAAATCGTTGAGATAATATTTAACCCTAATGTACATACCACCTTTGAAATTTATCTGAGCAAACAAAGAAGGGTTAAACACATTTACATCATTACTGAACCATTGTGATTTTTTTGATTTATCACCATCAAAAAATAATTTTCGTTTATAGGCAAACATTATCTCAGGCTCAATACCTGCAGTAATGAAATAGGTTTGCATATTTCCTAATTTTAAAGCAACAGGAATACCTAATGAATAGGAGCGCTGTTTTATGGTTAATTTTTCTGTACCTACTTTCATGGTATTGATAAACCCAACATTTCGCAAAGCAATACCGGTATAAAAACCAAAGGCATTAGAAAAATTATAATGCAACTCCTGACTTGTGTGAAAAAAAGCGCTAAACCTAATTTTATTATCAGGGTCTGTAATTGTATTTATGCTACCAAAGGGATCATAAACTGCCTTATCAGAAATTTTTAATTCGCCTGCAGAAAAAATAAACTCTCCTGAATTCATTGCGTACCATGATTTTATTGGCGTTCGTTGAATTAAGGATTTAGTGTCTTGTGCTTTAACACTAAAAACACCCATTATAATAATCAGAACCATCCAAAAAATTTGTTTCATCTGTAATTTAATTTAGGCCAAAAATAGTAATTCCATTTGCATTTAGTATCAATTTAAATACGACTTTAAAAACCACATGTGCCTTAATTTAAGGCATAACCGCGTTAAAAAATAGATAAATAGTGTGTTCCGCTATTTATTTTTTTGCTTTTCACCCCAAAAAATTTACCATTCGCCAAATTACAATTTAATGAGCAGTGATGCTATCTTAACTTGCTCGGGTTAAATTTTAATTCATAATAAAAATCACTAAAAATGGAAAAACAAATTAACTCGCAAAAATTACTTAGTGCATTAAAAGTGGTATTCGTTTTTATCGCTTTGTTCTTTTTTAAAGGAGCAATTGCACAAACGCAAACATTTACATCCTCAGGAACATTTACAGTTCCTGCCGGAGTAACTACCGTTCAGGTTGAAGCCTGGGGTGGTGGCGGTGCCGGTGGTGGTGTAGCATCAGGCTTTCTCCCTCCAAATCGTGCCGGTGGTGGCGGTGGTGGTGGTGCCTATTTAAAAAACACATCTGTTACTGTAATTCCCGGCAGTACAGTAACCATCACAGTTGGTGCCGGAGGTACAGGGGTTAATGGTGCCGATGGAAACAATGGTGGTGCCTCATCCTTTGGAGGTCTTGTAACTGTAAGCGGTGGTAATGGTGGTAAACATGGAAGTAATTCACCAGCTAATGGCGCAGCAGGTACCGGTTCATTTGGAACACGCAATGGTGGAAATGGTGCAGCTGCATCCGGAGGCAATTCCGGTGGCGGTGGTGGTGGAGCAGGTACTACCGGAAATGGTGGTAATGCTTCTGGCATGACTGGTGGTACCGGTGGAGCCGGTGGAGGCGGAAATGGTGCTAACGGAAGATCAAGTAATGGAGATGGTGCTGATGCATCTGCGTTGTCAGGTGGTGGTGCCGGTGGCAGAAACAGTAGTAGCCAATGGGGAAGCCGTACAGGTGGTGATGGATACAGAGGTCAGGTAATTGTTTCATGGATTTGTCCTGCTTATAATATTACTGCAATTTCTGCGGTTACTCCCATTTGTCCTACACCCGGTACTTCTGATATTAGTTTAACAGGGTCAGTTACAGATTTACCTGTTGGATTATATACTGTAACCTATAACCGCAGTTTACCTTCTGCAACTGGTTTAACAAGTACAATGACAGTAACTACTGCCGGTAGTGGAATTTTTACTGCCACAGGTTTAACTTCAAGTGGTTCATCGGTAATTACTGTTACCAATTTAAGTTCGGGTGCTCCCGGAGGTTTATGCTCATCTTCAATCACAACCAACAATACTGTAGCTATTACCGTTAATGCTGCGCCTTCAGTAACTGCAAGTAATGATGGTGCAGTATGTGAAGGTCAAACTATACAACTTCATGCTGTAGCAACAGGTGTTACATTTCAATGGTCGGGTCCTTCAGGATTCAGTAGCACCTTACAAGACCCAACCGTAGCCGGTGCTGCTGTTGCCAATGCCGGTACATATACTGTAACTGCTACAGATCCAATAGCCGGATGTTCTGCAACTGCAACCACCAATGTTGTGGTAAATGCTTTGCCTAATGCAAATGCCAGCAGCAATTCGCCTGTTTGTGCCGGACTCTCAATTAACTTATCAACTCCATCAGTATCTGGTGCCAGCTATGTATGGAGCGGTCCTGATGGTTTCACGAGTACAATTCGTAACCCTTCAATTTCAAATGCTCAAGCAGTTAATGATGGTAACTATATTGTTGTTGTTACCAGTTCTGCCGGCTGTACTAATACATCAAATGTAACTGTTAGTGTAATCAATCCTCCGGTTGCATCTGCTTCAAGCAATTCCCCGCTATGTACTGCAACAACACTTAATCTTTCTGCAAGTCCCTCAGGTGCAACTTATGCTTGGAGTGGGCCTGCAGGATATACAAGTTCCTCACAAAACCCGACACGAAGCAATGCAACTTTAGCGATGAGTGGTACTTATACTGTAACTGTAACTCTAGGTGGATGTTCTTCAACATCTTCTACAACTGTTGCAGTCAATCAGGCACCAACAGGTACTCCTACGGTTTCAAATGCAACTGTATGTGAAGGTTCATCTGTAACATTAAATGCCAATCAGGGATTACCTGTTTCTTATTCTGCTTCACCAAACGTAAGCATACCGGATAATAATGTAAGCGGAGTAAATTCAACTATTACAATTCCTGCACAAACTATTGCTTCTGCTACCCAGCTGACTATAGGAATAAATGTTAACCATACATGGGTAGGTGATGTTATTGCAAAAGTTACTTCACCTTCAGGAGTTATTACAGTATTTGACCGTCCGGGTGTGCCTGCTTCAAGTAATGGTAACAGTCAAAATTTAAGCGGATATTATGAGTTTAATGTAAGTGCAGGTACTGTTCTCCCTGAATCAAACTCTGGTCCAACAACGATTCCTACCGGAACTTATGCTCCTTCAAATACAAATGGTACAATAAATACAAATTGGAGTGGAATGACATTCCCAATGAATGCCGGAGGCAACTGGGTACTAAACATGTCTGACAGAGCAGGTGGTGATCTAGGAACATTAGTTTCTTGGACAGTAACTATTGTAACTAATTCTGGAATCACTTATACCTGGACATCTACACCAAACGGATTTAATTCAACAGATGAAAATCCAACTGCAACCATAACCGGAACTACAACTTATAATCTTGCCGCAACAGCAAATGGTTGTACAGCAAACACAACAGTAAGTGTTAATGCAATACCGGGGCCTATGGCGATGGCAAGCAGCAATGCTCCTATCTGTGATGGTAATGATATTAACTTTGTTGCTGACAACTTAGCCGGTGGTCAAGGTAGTGGTAACACTTACCAGTGGTATGACCCCAACAACTTACCTTTCAGCTCTCAGCAAAACCCAAATATATTTGGTGCAACTGCTGCTTATAATGGCATCTACACTGTGGTTGTAACCAATCAATATTTGTGTACTGCAACAACTTCTGTTCAGGTTGATGTCAATCCAAATCCAACAATAAGTATTTCTTCACAAATTAATGTTAATTGTTTTGGCGAAAGCAATGGATCTATTACAACAAACACAAGTAATGGAACCGGTCCTTATGCCTATACCATTGACTTTATAAACTTTAATGTGGATGGTATCTTTGATAACCTTCCAACTGGTACATATACAATCTATGTTAGTGATGCAAATGCTTGCCAGAATACAGTAACGACAACAATAACGGAGCCGGCATTACTGCAGTTTACTAAAACTTATACAGATCAACAATGTCCATCCACTTTTGGTAGCATCACTATGAATGCAACCGGTGGAACAACGCCATACATGTACAGTTATGATAATGGTAGCACTTTTGTTAACAACAACGCAAACCTGAATATTACTGCCGGTACTTATGATGTAATGGTTCAAGATGCGCACATGTGTGTAACTAATACAGAACAACAGAATATTGTGTTGGTAAATACGCCATCAACTGCTGCATCGACTATTTCTTCTCAAAACGGAAATGAACTTTGCATCGGTGGTTCAACAATACTTACTGCAGTAGGTGGTACTTTAGGTTCCACTGCTGACTGGAAATGGTATAAAACCAATTGCGGTGCAACACCTGTTGGTACAGGACCATCAATTACAGTAAATCCATCTTCAAGTACATCTTATTATGTACGTGCAGAAGATGTTTGCGGTGCCACACCTTGTGCAGATTTATCATTAGCAATTACTGTTGGCGTTCCTTCAGCAGCGGTTACCGTTCCAATGACCGGAATGCCGCAAAATGTCTGTTCCGGAACAACAGCAAACCTTTCTATAAATGCTGTTGGTAATACAACACAATATATTTGGGATGCTCCTTTAGGAAGTTATTTTAATGGAAACCCACTTAATGTTTCCCCCTTCATTACGAACACTCCTAATGTACAGGTAACTTTTGGAAACCCTATTACATCCTTCTATAAAGTTGGTATACAAGCAGCAAATGCCTGTGGAAGTACCATACGCAAAATACATCAAACACGTGGTGTGGTTTCTACGCCTAAAACAATTCTTGGTCCCGGTACGGTATGTGAAAACACGAATAATGTAGCCTATAATATTGCCCCAATTGATGGTGCAACTCAATATCAATGGAGTATTACAGGTGATGCTACTGTTTCAGGAAATGGAACCAATGTAAATATTGACTTCGGCCCTACATGGAATAACGGAACCGTGTGTGTGGCTGCACAAACATCCTGCTTCACCAGTCCGGCAAAATGTATCAGCATTAGTAAATCGGCTGGATTACCTAATAATCTCTCAGGTAATTTCACTGCATGTCCAAATACAAATCAGACTTATTCTGTAACTCCATTACCGGGTGCCGCAGTTTATAACTGGACATTACCAAATGGTGCCTCCGGATCATCAAACAACAATGCAATAAACGTTACCTTTGGTAATGGTTACAATAGTGTTGGCGATGTTTGTGTAAGCGTTACCAGTATTTGTGGTGTTACATCTCCATTAAAATGTAAGACTGTGGCTCCCGGAATACCAACGGTGCCTCCTGCAATTACAGGTATTACAAATGGTTTGTGTAATCAATCTGTGGCCTACAGCACGCCTATACAATCAGGTACAAGCTACATTTGGACAGCACCTGCCGGTGCCAATGTAATCGGACAAGGAAACAACTCTGTAAACATTCAATTTTCATCATTAACAACAGGACAGGTTTGTGTAGTTGCAAGCAATACTTGTGGAGCAAGTTCACCACGCTGTGTTGCTGTAAAAGGTGCACCAAACCCGCCAACTGACATCAGTGCTTTACCTTCAAGTTGGTGTGCAAACACTCAGGGAATTGAACTTACAGCCAATATCAGTAATACAACCGGTTCTTATACCTTGAACTGGAGCTATCCATCTGCTCCTGTTGCAACTTATGTTGCCGGTGGTGGTAATACAAACAACCTTACTCTTGACTGGGGTACTGGTAATGGAGTGATTTCACTTACTGCCAGCAATGGATGTGGTTCTGCAACCAAAACTTATAATGCAACCACCAATTGTCGCGAATCGGAAGAGATGACTGCAACTGACTTCACCATGTATCCAAATCCTGCGTCAGACATAGTAAACATAGAATTCTGGTCTGATAAAGATGGTGTGCAAAAAGATCTTAAAGTGCTTGATTTGAGCGGACGCACTGTTATGGTTCAAAAAATACATACCATTATCGGACGTCAATCAGTTCAGATTAGCTTAGCTCAATTTGCTAAAGGAGTGTATATGATTGAACTAAATGGTCAAAGAAATAAGCTGGTTATAGAGTAAACCGGCAACGCTGAAACCAAATAAAGCGAGGGCAGCCCAAATGGCTGCCCTTTTTTCTTTTTGCTCATTTCATCATATTTGTAAAAAGTTTCTACTTTTGATGCTGTCTTTTGAAGTGACCTTTTATAGTTGTTATGCTATAAATGATTCATTTTCATGAAAAGACTTGTTAAAAACAACTGTATATGAACAAAAAAGAAATTGAAGAACTGATTCGCTTTGTTGCCAAAGCCGGAGTGAGTGAAGTGCACCTTGAACAAAAGGATTTTAAAATTACTATTAAAAACCCAACCAAAGAACAAATTGTACATGTGGCATCATCTGTACAGCCTGTCATGCAAATGCCTGCTCCTGCACAACCTCAACAAATGGTTGTTGCTCCTGCAGCACCGGTTGCAACAGCAACCCCTGCCGCAAAACCTGCAGGTGATGATTCAAAATACAAAACAATTAAATCGCCAATGATTGGCACTTTTTACAGAACGCCATCGCCCGACAAGCCAAACTTTGTAAATGTTGGTGATGAAGTAAAAGAAGGCCAGGTGATATGTATTATTGAAGCAATGAAACTGTTTAATGAAATTGAAAGTGACATTAAAGGTAAAATTGTTAAAGTTTTGGTAGAACATTCCACTCCTGTAGAATACGATCAACCATTATTTTTAATTGACCCATCCTGATTCATACAACAAAATTTTTCTTAGAATCATAAGTACCTTGGGACTTTCTTAATTTCATCATTACCAAACTAATTATGTTTAAAAAAATCTTAATTGCAAACAGAGGTGAAATTGCTTTACGCATCATCCGCACATGTAAAGAAATGGATATAAGAACGGTAGCAGTTTATTCTACTGCCGATCGCGAAAGTCTGCATGTTCGCTTTGCTGATGAAGCTGTTTGTATTGGTCCACCGCCAAGCAAAGATTCATATCTGAATATTCCTAACATTATAGCAGCTGCAGAAATCACCAATTCTGATGCCATACATCCCGGATATGGATTTTTATCTGAGAATTCAAAGTTCAGCGCTATTTGTGCCAAGAATAAAATAAAATTCATTGGTGCCACTCCGGAACAGATTGATGGTATGGGCGATAAAAGCAATGCAAAGGATACAATGAAAAAAGCCGGTGTACCCACCATTCCCGGCTCAGAAGGATTGCTTACCAGTGTTGAAGAAGGATTGAAAATTGCTGCTGAAATAAAATATCCTGTCATTTTAAAAGCAACTGCAGGTGGTGGTGGAAGAGGAATGCGCATTGTGTGGAAAGACGAAGAGTTTGAAGCAGCTTGGAACAGTGCACGTCAGGAAGCAGGTGCAGCTTTTGGTAATGATGGCATGTATCTTGAAAAATATATTGAAGAACCACGACATATAGAAATACAGATTGCAGGTGATCAATATGGAAAAGCATGTCACCTCTCTGAGCGTGATTGCTCTGTTCAAAGACGACATCAGAAACTTGTTGAAGAAACACCCTCGCCTTTCATGACAAAAGAATTGCGTGAAAAAATGGGTGAGGCTGCAATTAAAGCTGCCTTAGCTGTAAAATACGAAGGTGTTGGTACTGTGGAATTTTTAGTGGATAAACACCGCAACTTCTACTTCATGGAAATGAACACCCGTATCCAGGTTGAACATCCTGTAACGGAAGAAGTAATCAACTACGACCTTATTAAAGAACAAATAAAAATAGCATCAGGCGAACCGATCTCAGGTAAAAACTACTACCCTACCATGCATGCTATTGAATGTCGTATCAATGCAGAAGATCCTTACAACAACTTCAGACCATCGCCTGGCAGAATCACCAACCTCCACGTACCTGGTGGCCACGGTGTGCGCGTTGACTCGCATGTGTATGCCGGATACACTATCCCAGCCAACTACGACAGTATGATTGCTAAACTCATCACCATTGCACAAACAAGAGAAGAAGCCATAAATACTATGGAGCGTGCATTAAGCGAATATGTGATAGAAGGTGTAAAAACAACTATCCCATTTCACATTCAGCTGATGAAAAACGAAGACTTCCGTAAAGGCAATTACACAACTAAATTTCTGGAGTCGTTTAAACTGCTTTAAATCTTACTCTCTTTTAATATCTACTTATTTGCCTCTTCATGCAATATTCGTAAATGCATGGCATTCGGCCTATTCATTTTTACTACTTTTAGGCTGTAAAATGTTTATTAAAATTAAAGGCACACATAACCTGAAACCATTCTTCAGCGTTATATGTTGAACAGAGGGACATGACAGGAAATTACAGTTTACTGATTGAAAAACTCGATGAGTTTATTCGTAAGTATTACCGCAACCAGGTAATCAGAGGAAGCATTTATGCTACAGGAATAACTATTGGCTTTTTTCTTTTCATTTCATTGGCAGAATACTTTGCATGGATGGGCTCTTCACTCCGAACAGCGCTTTTCTTTATTTATGTATTTACAGTTCTTGCTGTCATTGTCAGATTAATAATTATTCCCCTTTTCAAAACATGGAAATTAGGCAAAACACTTTCTTATGAGCAAGCTGCAACAATTATCGGTAATCACTTTACTGAAGTAAAAGATAAACTGTTGAATACGCTTCAACTTAATGAACTCAGCGAAAACAACAACAATGAATTGGTTCAGGCCGGCATTGATCAGAAAATTCAAAACCTGAAACCCATTCCATTTACAGGTGCTATTGATTTTAAGAAGAACAGAAAATATTTACCCTTAGCTTTAATACCGGCTGGCACTTTAATTATTCTGCTGTTTGCAGCACCAAACGTTATTAAAGAAAGTACAAGCAGACTTGTCAATTACAATGTAGCGTATAAAAAACCGGCACCTTTTAATTTTGTTCTTCTTAATAAAGATTTTAATGTCATAGAACAAAATGACTTTACACTTAACTTTAAAGTAGAAGGTCAGGAACTTCCGGATCAGGTTTATGTGACTTACGAAGGAAGACAGATTAAAGCCGATAAAGAAGATAAACAACATTTCACATTTACTTTTCATCGCATTACAAAAAATACACCCTTTCAATTAATGGCTGATGGTTTTTATTCTGAAAATTATGAACTAAAATCAGTACCCAATCCATTAATTTCTGCATTCAAAATTGATTTAAACTATCCTGCCTATCTTAAAAAGAAAAATGAAACACTAAACAACACAGGCGACTTATTAATACCTGCCGGCACAATTGTAAAGTGGACATTCAACACTGTTAATACCTCCATTTTCAAACTTTGGTTTAATGACAGCCTGACACCGTTAGTGTCAGACAACAATCAATACATCTGCAGCAAAAAAATGTTAGCAAGTGCTAATTATTCCATTGCTACCGCCAATAAAATAATCACTAATAAAGACACATTAAAATATTCTATAAACGTTATTCCTGATCAGTATCCAATCATTCAGGTAGAACAACAAAATGATTCATCATCATTTCAAAGAATATTTTTTAAAGGGACCGTAAAGGATGATTATGGCTTTTCAAAATTGGCTTTTCAGTATCGTTTTATTAAAAGTAAAAATGATTCTTCATCACATAGCGATAAACTAAATACAGAAATTCTTACAATCAACAAGAACAACAATCAAACAGATTTTTATCATTTTTGGGATGGTGCATTGCATGGTGTTGTACCCGGTGACGAGGTTGAATATTTTTTTGAGGTTTGGGACAATGATGGTGTCAGTGGTCCTAAGTCTGCGAAATCACAGTCTTTAATTTTTAAAGCTCCTACACTTCGGGAACTGGCAGAAAATACAGAGAAAAGTAACGATGAAATAAAAAAAGACTTGCAGGAAAGCCTTAAACAGGCATCAAAAATTCAAAAACAAATTACCGATGCTGCTCGTAAACTTACAGAAAAGAAAAAAACTGACTTTGAAGACCGCAAGCGTATCGAAGATTTGTTGAAGCAACAAAAAGAATTGGACGAAAAGTTAGACAAGATAAAAAATGAGCAGCAGCAAAATCTTGCCAAGCAGAATGAGTTTAAAAACAATGAAAGTCAGTTAGCTGAAAAACAACAGCAAATACAGGAATTGTTTGACCGTTTGCAGAATCCTGAATTAAAAGAGCTGATGAAGCAATTAGAGCAAATGCTTTCGCAACTCGACAAACAGAGTGTGCAAGAAGCCTTGGACAAAATGAAACTCAATAATAAGGATCTTGAAAAACAAATGGATCGCACTTTGGAATTGTTTAAGCAATTAGAAGTAGAGCAAAAGTTAAAAACCACTTTAGAAAATTTAGATAAGCTGGCAGAAGATCAGAAAAAACTATCGGAACAAAGCATGGATAAAAATTCCGATGCAGAAAAATTAAAAGAACAACAGAAAGATCTTAACAAACAGTTTGAAGACATCAAAAAAGATATTGCAACCTTAGAAAAGAAAAATCAGGAGTTGGAGTTTCCACAGGAGTTGGCTAATACAGAACAGGAACAAAAAGACATAGAACAGGAGCAGCAGAATAGCGAGCAGCAGTTGAATGAAAATAAGAAGTCGAATGCAGGAAAATCGCAAAAAAATGCTGCGGAAAAGATGCAGAACATGTCGCAGAAGATGAAAAACCAAATGGCCCAAAGTGAAATGGAACAATCGGAAGAGGATATGGCATCACTCAGGTATCTGTTAGAAAACCTTCTGCGTTTTTCATTTGAACAGGAAGCGCTGATGCAGTCGTTGAAAACAACAGATGTTAACAATCCGCAGTATGTAAAAATGGGTCAGAGGCAGAAAAAGTTGCAGGACGACCTGAAGATTATAGAAGATTCGTTATTTGCCCTTAGCAAGCGTGTAATTCAGATTCAGCAGACGGTAAATACTGAAATTTCCAACATTCAGTCAAATATTCAAAAATCTATTGCATTTTTGCAGGACAGGCAGGTNNAAACCAGGACCATCTGCAGAAAAATTAAAAATGATGCAACAACAGCTTTCTGAACAAATGAAAAAAATGAAAGGAAAGTTAGAAGGAATGCAAAAAAACGGGGGTAAGGGCGACAAAGGTATGAGCGAAGAGTTAGCGAGAATGGCTGCGCAACAAGAGGCTATCAGAAATGAGTTAAACCAGTTGAATCAGCAGGAAAATAAAGATGGTAAAAACTCGATGGGCAACCTCGGTAATTTGGCCAATCAGATGGAGCAAAACGAACGTGATATTGTGAATAAAAAAATAACGCAAGAAACACTAAAAAGGCAGCAGGAAATACTCACCAGATTGCTTGAGGCGGAAAATGCACAGCGCGAAAGGGAGCAAGATCAGACACGTAAGGCAGAGCAAGCAAAAGAGCAATTTTTACGTAACCCTGCCGCTTTTGAGGAGTATAAAAAACTTAAAGAAAAACAAACAGAGCTTTTAAATACAGTGCCCCCGGGCTTAAATACATTTTACAAAAATTTGGTAAACAATTATTTTCAAGGACTTCAATTTTAAGACAGATGACAACAAAAAACATCCAGACAATTCAGATAGAATCTAAACCCGAAAGCATACATATTATAGAGCGTTTGGTTGACGATCTTAAAGGCGAATACAACATTCACGAAGATGCTTACGGCAACATATTAGTAGCAGTAACTGAGGCTGTAAATAATGCCATTCAGCATGGAAACAAATACAACCCAAACCTGAAAGTTAAAATCAGCTACGAAGTAGAAAGCGACACTATTTCTTTTGTCATTACCGATCAGGGAAAAGGATTTGACTATTACAACCTACCTGACCCCACTGCACCTGAAAATCTTGAAAAACCAACAGGACGTGGTGTCTTTTTAATGAAACATTTAGCCGATCAGATAATTTTTTCAAACAACGGTTCGTCTGTTGAACTGTTTTTCAAAACAAGCCATGTGCAATAGTTTTTAAAAAGGATAGCCTATTGGTTTACTCATTCATACTGCTGAAACAAAAATATTGAATTCCGTTTCATTTACTTTTACTTGATTTCTTTTCAGCTATTGTAAGACAACACTCTTTGTCATTACTTTTTAATAACCCTTTTTTGCTGTTAATCATTTTCTTTAATCATCATGTTTAGCGTTTTTCATTTTATGGCTGAATCCTAATTTCCATACAACAATCATTTGCATTTTAATAAAAAGGTATTATATTTACACACTAATTAAAAATCCTCAACCAATGAAAAAGTCTTTTACCCCCCCCCCCACACAGCAGCCTTTGCACTTGCTGCATTAGCAATTTTTTGTAGCTCCACTATTCATGCACAAATGCAGGCCACGCTCAATGCATCAAATTTTAATGGCTACAACATTGCATGTTTTGGCCAGCAAAACGGAACATTAAGTGTTAGTGTCACAGGTGGCACACCACCCTACCGTTATGAATGGAGTAATGGCGACAGTGTTGCCACACTCAACAATCTGGCAGCAGGCTATTATTTTGTTCGTGTTTCCGACAGCAGCAGTCAGGTCGTTGAAACATTTATTACAATTACGCAACCCGAGCCTTTGCAGGCAGAAAAACCGGAACCCTTTGTCTATGGCAATGATTACAACATAAGCAGCTTTGGTGCTTGTAATGGTATGGCACCGGTAGTTGTAACCGGTGGTGTGCAACCTTATACTTGTACGTGGTATCCAGGCAACCAAACAGGTTTGGCACCCACTAACCTTTGTGCAGGAGAAAACTATTTTACTATCCTTGATGCCAATGGCTGCAAAGTATCTAACAGCATTGTATTGAAGCAACCTGAGCGTGACGACTGGACTATGAATGGCAACACTGGCAGCAACCCGGTAAACAACTTTATTGGTACGGCAGATAGTAACGACTTTGTTTTTAGAACCAACAATGTGGAGAGGATGCGGATAAAAGGTAGTGGCGATTTAAACATAATTAAAAGTTTGAATATTGAGAATTATCTGACATTTAAAAACAGTAGCTTTATTGGATTCGAACCGGCAACTGCCAATAGTAAGGCAATAATGAGTTTTGGGGCTCCACCAAATACAACAATGTCAATTAGCACTTGCAAGAATCCGAGTTTAAATACCCCACCCAATTATCAGTTTAACGGAACCATTCAACTCTATGGATTTGCTCCTTCTGGTGGATTTTCCAATATTATGGAAGTGGGCTTTGATGGAATCAATGCAGTTATTGATGCCACAGGCACATCGTTGGATCCTGATGCAAACAGATTGCTTTTAAATTACTATTGCGGGCATGACGTATTTGTGGGAAACAGTAATAACGGAGATTTAACCGCAAACAGAAACATGCTTGTAAACGGCAAAATAGGCATTGGCATCAGCCAACAAGATTTAAATGCTATTCCATTAGGATACCGATTAATAGTAGAAGGAACAATAGGAGCAAGAGAAATGCGCATTGTTAACCCATCATTGACCTGGCCTGATTATGTTTTTGCTGACGATTACAAATTAAAAAGCCTATCTGATATAGAACAATTTGTTGAAAGCAACAATCGCCTGCCGGGATTTGCATCGGCTGCAACCGTGGCATCAGAAGGGCAAGACATAGGAGCATTGCAGGTACAGCAACAGCAAACTATTGAAGAGATGTACCTTCATATAATTGCCTTGGAGAAGCGTATCAGCAAATTAGAACAAGAGAACAAAAAACTCAAATCTCAAAAACCATGAGCCGCTATTTTTTAGTTTTAATAGTCTGTTTGATTTACAACTGCGCCAATGGGCAGCAGGTGGTGCAGCGGGTCTATACTGATTTTTCTGCTACAAGAATAATTAAATCAAATGACGGGGGATATTTACTTGCCGGAACCCATGATGTAAGTCTGTGGCAAAACAATGCGATCATTAGTAAAATAGATAGTATAGGTCAGCGTATTTGGACAAAGGCTTTTGAAGATACCATTGGTTTTCATAATTTAATTGACATTATAGCTACTTCTGATCAGAATTATCTTGCAGTTTTTCTAACAAATACAAGTAATCCTATTAAATTAATCAAGTTCAATAATAATGGAGATATTTTAACCACCACGCATTATATTTCTAATTCTATTTACTCTCTACGTGGTGTATTCGAAGCAGAAAATGGAAATATTATTGCCTATGGTTTTGTTCTAAGTACATCCATTTTTTCGGGGCCAGTTGACTTTTTTATTATGAAGACAGATTCTAACTTGAATGTAATTTGGGCTAAGCAAATTAATTACAAATATCAAAGTCAATTTATTAGAGGCATATTGTTAAGTGATGGCAGCTACTTATTTCAAGGTACTGCCTTTGACACAACAACAACACCTACACGTAATGATTTAGTTTTAGCCAAAACAGACACTGCCGGTAATTTTATATGGTTTAAACAATCAGGTAATTATCAAGTGGGTAGTGGCATGGGTAACGGACCGGCAGTAGTAACAAATTATGGTGATATTACTGAGAAAAATGGTTCTATTTATAATGCATTCAATGTTAGTTGGTTTTCAAATTTCTATCAATATGATGTTATCATTCAAAAACTTGATTTGAATGGTAATGAAATAGTAGCCCATCAATATGGAAATGATGCAGGTGGAACACATGACACAAGAACTATTGCATGTACTAATTTTAATGAGATTCTATTTTCTACAAATGGACACTTAGTAAAAACTGATGAGAATCTGAATTTTATTTGGGCTAAAAGGAATCACCCAAACCAACAACAAATATCAATTTTCAACTCATTAACAATATCTGATTCAAATTATATAGGAGTTTTAAATTATACTAATCTTCCACATTCAAACTCTTTACTAGTCAAGACCGATACTTCAGGTGAAATAAGCTGTAAGAATGTTCCTAATGCACCTCTTTTTAACCAACAATGTATCATAGGATCTTTTGATAAAATGAATCTAATTACTTCAAACAATGTTTCGATAAATGTAGTAGGTGTTTTCCATCAATCACAAAATTATACTCTTATAAATGATTCGCTACAATGCTTGACTTCAACTAATTTTGAAGATGAGTTTTCAAAGCAAAACACCATCATTGCTTTACATAATCATATTGTAACAGATTTTTTGAGAGTACTTTACCTTTCAAATGATTATTCAAAATCTCAGCTATTTATTTATTCAGTGAGTGGCAATTTAATACTAAAGATGGAAATTTTACCTCAGCCTATTAACAATATTTCACTTTTAGAACTCCCTTCAGGTTTATATACTTTAATTTTTAAAAATAAAAATTATTTCCAAGCATTAAAATTTGTAAAAATATGAAACGATGTTTTCAACTGTCAATTATCGCGATGTGTTGTTTATTACAACAAATTGTATTATCACAAGATATTATTAATCCTTATTTATCTTATTCAACAAATCAATATCCTTCTATATTTTATGGAGGTAATGTGCCACTAAATTACAACTTCGAGCATCCAATGGTTTTTGGTGATATTTCATCATACAAATCGCCTAATAATTTATATTACTTAGGAGAATATGAGCTCTGTGTCAGAAAACATTTCTGGTGGGATTTATTAGGATTTGAAAATGTGCCTTTCCCTACAAACGTTTCTGTTTCGTACCAATATGAAATGGTGTCTTTCCCCTTTACAATGAATTGTGCTTTTACAAACAGCACTAATCAGAATAGTTCTGATCCTCCAGGATGTAATTTTGAGAGTACACAAGATAGATTTTTATATATGCCCGACCCAAGCAGCACGCAACATGTAAATACTTTAACAGAAGATTATTGGGTTTATAGTGTCAATGGTTTAACATGGTCAAACAAGTTGTATAATAAAACTAATATTCAAAAAATTGATGCAAGTGGTTATTCTTCCGGGGTATTAGCAGGAGCAGGTAGCCCATATATTGCCAACACACTTGTATCAGCAGCTTTTGAAGCTACAAACGGTATTGGAAACAGTAATGGCAATGAAGATAGGAAAGCAATACCTCACACCGTAATTAAACATACATTAAATTTACATAACGGAGTAAATGCTTCACCTTCAAATATTGTATTATCCTATTTTTTTTATTATGACAATACTAGAGGAAGAATGCGCTTTTATCCATTTGTGCCAATAAATAGTCAAGGTGGTTCTCAAAATTCTCATGATGTGATTTTTGTTCCTGAAATTATTACTAACCTTCACCAAGATAATGCAGGTAACTATGATAAGCCACATGAATATGATGACAATTATAATAGCGATTTAATTTTACCGGGAGGTGTTTTAAATTACTTCCCAACTGGTGAACTTCCTCTGTATCCCTTATGTGGTAATTCCCCCTGCAGTTTGCCATTACCAGGAAACACATTTGCCACCGGTCCATTCGTTGATTTTATTTACCCATCACCATTTACCTTATACTCTGCACCATTACGAAGTTCCGGCTCTCAATATCTGGCAGGATATGAATTGAATCAAAGTAGTCAGATAGCACCACTACCCGGCATCCGCCACAGTTACTTTATAGATCAAAACACCGATTTAAACATCATCAACCCAACAGAAAAAGAGATATATAACCCCAGCGAGACTACCATCACGGCAAGCAACTTTGTTTTTCCGCAGGACTATACTTTTAAAACCATACGAGGGGTGTATCCAAGCGAGGCAGAAGCCCTTGCCTCAAGAATAATTGAAAATGGCTGCGATGCCAATACCGATTTAAGAGAGGTGCCTGTTAAAACAGACCTAACCACAGAAAACACAACCGATGCAGTGAACTTTCCACTGTCGGCACTGCCGGCAACGCAGCATCTTTATGCCTCACGCTATTACCTTGAGAACAACAGCAAGCTTACTGTGCAGCAATGCGTGAGTCTGTTTGACTGCACCTTTGATGTGAAGCAAGGTGCCACACTGTTGTTTGACGACTATCCGGCACACTATGGTAAAGAAGACTACAGTTACGACAGAGCCAATACACGCTTTAAAATTCAGACCTTGGGCGGTGCTGTGCTGCGCAACTACAACGATGTTCAGTATTTGCAAAATGGTGATATTACACAAACCCTTCCGCTGCATTATAAAGCCATTCGCGAAATATATGCAGGCAGCAATGTTGACCCCGATCAGGATATTCCTAAACAGGATTATGTAGCACAAGGTGGCAGTAACATAACCATGCAAGCAGGAGAGGTAATTTATCTTAAAGAAGGGTTTCATGCCATGAGTGGCAGCAATGTTCACATCATGCCCACATCGCCCGGTGGTTCGGCAGGGCCATGCAATTTACCAATAGCGGCACGTATGGCTGCGGCCACACAACAGCATCAACAAAAGAAATATGAGACCTTGCCCGCTCTTAATATTTATCCAAACCCTACTGCAAATGTTGTTAAGCTCCATAACCGTTTTATGCCGCTAAAAGCAGAAAGATTGGTAATAGTAGATGTTTATGGCCGCACAGTGTATGAACAGGTAAACTTTAACAGCACATTACATACACCGGATTTCAGTCATGAGCCTGATGGCATGTATATGGCAAAGGTAATACACCACGGAAAAACAGAAACATTGAAATTTGTAGTGCAACATTGAACAGTAAGGCAATATCAACCATCAGTTAAAGAGAAATCACTGATGGTTAAAGACTAAAAACACATTATTATTTTAATTGTAACTTACTTTACAGCAATTTTCATTTTACTAAAGGTATTATCCTTAATGGATTCTACTGCTTTGTTAAAAGTATCGTCACTATCGTTTATGATGTAGAAGTAGGCACCGAAATTAAAAATATCGCGGGCAATGAGTGCTTTAATCTGCGATTTAATCATGGCTCCTGAACGCTTTAAACCTTCTTCGTCTTTTTTCACTTCTTTCTTTTCTGCATAAGCGATAAAATCATTCATCATTTTATCGTCAACATTAAAACTCTTTTTAAAATTTTCTACTGTTGTGTAAGCCGACTTTAATTTACTGCGGTTATTATCTGCGTATGTTAATGCAAACTCACTTAATGCTGCTTTGCGTATTAAATCAGAATAGTACTTAGAGCTGAACATGGTATCTAAAGGCACAAACACATCGGGCATAATACCTCCTCCGCCATACACCACACGTTTGGCATTGGTAGTGTATTTAAGTGAATCATTAAATTTAATACTGTCGGCATGATAGAGTTCGCCATGTTTAAAACGGTTGCTGATGTCGTCACTGTATTCTTCATCGCCTTCCTGATAGGACTTTTGTATGCATCGCCCTGAAGGTGTATAATATCTTGCAACGGTAAGTCGTACAGCACTGCCATCGGGTAGTGAGTAGGGTTTTTGAACCAAACCTTTACCAAACGATCTGCGGCCGACTATTAATCCTCTGTCCCAATCTTGTATGGCCCCTGAAACAATTTCGCTTGCTGATGCAGAGTACTCATTTATCATGACAACAAGTTTGCCTTTCTCCCATCCGCCTGCTGCAGTAGAAAAGTAATCTTCTCTGGATTGTGAGCGACCTTCTGTATAGACAATGCGTTTTCCGTCACTTAAAAATTCATCGGCTAACTGATGTGCGCGATTCAGATATCCGCCACCATTGCTTGTTAAATCAAGTATCAGGCTTTTTACTCCTTGCGATTTTAATTTGGCAAGTGCTTCCTTAAACTCCTCAACAGTATTATCGGCAAAACGGCTTATTTTAATGTATCCGATATCGGGTTCTATCTTATAGGATGCATCTACACTAAACAATGGAATTTTATCGCGTGTGATATCAAAAGTTAAAAGTTCTGCTTCGCCACGTCTGTACATATCAACTTTTACTTTTGTGCCTTTGTCGCCTCTGAGTTTGCTGATGACATCTTTATTGGTAATTTTTACTCCGGCCACTTTTTTTCCATCAATATTTACAATACGGTCACCGGGTCGAATACCTAATTTCTCTGAAGGTCCACCTGCAATGGTTTGTGTTACCATAATAGTATCCTCAAGAATATTGAATTGAATTCCTACACCTTCGAACTTACCTACCAATGGCTCGTTCATTTCTTTTAACTCGCTTACCGGAATATACTGTGAATGCGGATCGCAATCTTTTAAAATAGCTCTGATGCCATCGTCAACCAATTTTGTTTTGTTAACGGTGTCCACATAATAATAATCAATCATCTGAAGCAATGCACCTAACTTTTGAATTTCGATGTTTTGTGCAGATGTACTTCGGCAATACGCTAACAGTAATAATACTAATCCTACTTTTTTAAACATTATATTGAACTTTAAATATCCGTTGTTACAGAAAGTAAACATACCAAAATTAATCCATGCGGTTTGTAGTATGCAACAAGCTGTATGATAGTTTAACAAACTTTAATTTAATTATCAAAGAAAACAGCCTAAGCTGTTAACATTTTAACTTCTGTCACTTGTTTTCAGTAACAAATTGTTAATAGGTTTGTTGTACAAAAATTGTTATTTATCTGATTAATCAATGAAAATTTATACCAAAACGGGCGACAGTGGCAAAACATCACTCATTGGAGGCACAAGAGTAAGCAAACACCATCTGCGTATTGATGCCTACGGCACTGTTGATGAGTTAAATTCTACCATAGGACTACTGAAGGATCTTGCCGAAGAGAAAGACCAATGTAAGGAAATATTGGCTGAAATACAGGATAGACTTTTTACAATTGGCTCTTCATTGGCTGCTGATCCGGAAAAATCGAAAATGAAAATTCCTGATTTGAATACAGAAGATATTACCCTGTTAGAAAAGGAAATTGACAGGATGGTAGCTGCACTGCCACCACTGAAGTCATTTATATTGCCTGGTGGTCATCTTTTAAACAGCCACAGTCATGTGGCACGCTGTGTTTGTCGCAGGGCAGAGCGTTTGGCAACCGGTCTCAGTGAGTTGGAATGGGTAGAGCCAATGGTACTAATCTACCTTAACAGGCTTTCTGACTATCTTTTTATGCTGGCACGCCATGTATGCTTTGTCCGAAATATTACAGAAACTCCCTGGAGGCCAAGAGTTTAGAATCTTAATAACTATTCAAAAAAACACTTGTTTTTTCCAATTTAATTTACATATTTTTGCAGCCCTTAAAAATTAAGGCACAATTAGTTTAATTTTTTAATAAGAATATTGTAATGTATTGGACACTGGAATTAGCATCGCATCTTGAAGACGCCCCCTGGCCTGCTACTAAAGACGAATTGATTGATTATGCCATCCGTTCAGGAGCACCCGTAGAAGTGGTTGAAAATCTTCAGGAGCTTGAGGATGAAGGTGAATCGTATGAAAGTATTGAAGAAATTTGGCCTGATTATCCAACTAAGGATGACTTCTTTTTCAACGAAGATGAGTATTAATCTTTATAAATGATATCTGAAAATAAGGCTAAGCATTAATGCTTGGCCTTAATTTTTTATGACAAAAACTAAAAATGCATTTGTAGCCTGGAAACATAAAGACTACCGTTTGTTTCTGATAGCTAAAGTCTGCCTGACAATAGCTATTCAAATGCAGAGCATTATTCTGAGTTGGCTGATTTATGAGATGACCAAGGACCCGCTTTCTTTAGGAATAATTGGTTTGATTGAAGCTATTCCGGCATTGAGTGTTGCTTTGTTTGGCGGGCATTTGGCCGACAGACTTAGCAGACGCAAACTTTTAATATGGAGTAGTGCCATTACCCTTTCTGCATCGGCATTCTTGGCGATTTACGTTTATGATTTTGGTAAAATTTCTACCTGGCCTATTTACCTTACTATTTTTCTCATCGGTCTGGCACGCGGATTTCATGCTCCAACACAGGCGGCCTTTTGGGGTCAGTTAGTGCCTAAAGAACATTATGTTAATGCATCAACATGGAACAGCAGTCTTTGGCAGGTGGCCGCAGTTATTGGTCCTGCAATGGGTGGTTTTTTCTATGGCTGGATTGGTGTATTTTATTCTTCGTTGGTGGTATGCGCATTTATCATTGCAACAATGATTTGCTATTTGTTGATTAAAGACAGGTATGTTGACTATCATAACAAAACCGAATCTGTTTTACAATCATTAAAAACAGGTGTCAATTTTGTTTTTAAAAATCAATTTATCATTTCGGCAATCTCTCTCGATTTGTTTGCAGTACTTTTTGGTGGCGCTGTGGCACTGCTTCCTGTTTTTGCCGATCAGGTTTTGCATGTAGGTGCAGAAGGTTTGGGATTGTTACGTGCAGCCCCTGCTGTTGGTTCTGTAGTAATGGCCATTTATTTAGCATTTCATCCACCGCGAAAAGATGCCGGCTATAAAATGCTGGCAAGCGTTGCCGGTTTTGGATTGTGCATGATTGGTTTTGCGCTTTCATCAAGTTTTATTTTGTCGCTTTTGCTCCTGTTCATGAGTGGCGTTTTTGATAATGTGAGTGTGGTGATACGCTCAACAGTTATTCAAAGCTTTACACCTGACGAGATGAAAGGAAGGGTATCGGCAGTGAACAGTATTTTTGTAGGCTCATCAAATGAGTTGGGTGCGTTTGAGTCGGGCGTTATGGCAAAGCTGATGGGCTTAATACCCTCTGTGCTCTTTGGCGGAGGTATGACCTTGCTTGTGGTAATAATTACCTTTCTGAAAGCAAAAAAACTTAAGGAATTAAATTTACCTTAATCAGCAAAAACTAAAACTCTGCATTGCGAGGTGTGCGCGGAAAAGGAATGACATCGCGAATGTTATTCATGCCCGTTACGAAAAGCATCAGGCGTTCGAAGCCCAAGCCAAAGCCTGAGTGCGGGCAAGCACCAAACCTTCGGGTGTCGAGATACCACCACATTTCTTTTTCGGGAATATGCATGGCTTGCATACGGCTGACTAACTTATTGTAATTTTCTTCGCGCTGCGAGCCGCCAATAATTTCGCCTATCCATGGAAATAAAATATCCATTGCTCTGACAGTTTTTCCATCATCATTCTGCTTCATATAAAATGCTTTGATAGCAGCAGGATAATCTGTTAAAATAACAGGTGTTTTAAAATGCTCTACTAAAAAGTTTTCATGTTCTTTCTGCAGGTCGGCACCCCAACTAACTTTATATTCGAACTTACTGTTGTTTGGTTCTAAAACATTTATTGCTTCGGTGTAGGTTAAGCGTTTAAACGGATTTTCTATGACACTGCGTAAACGCCCAATCAGTTCCTTATCGTACATATTATTCAGAAACTCCAAATCATCCATACAGCTATCGAGTGCATAGCGTACCAGATATTTGAGCATATCTTCTGCCAGATCCATGTTGTCGTTCAGGTCGAAGAAAGCCATTTCAGGTTCTATCATCCAGAACTCTGCTAAGTGGCGTGGTGTGTTGCTGTTTTCGGCACGAAAGGTAGGGCCGAAGGTGTAAATTTTGCCTAATGCCATAGCAGCCAATTCACCTTCAAGTTGTCCACTTACTGTAAGGTTGGTTTCTTTTGCAAAAAAATCCTGGCTGTAGTCAATAGTTCCGTCATCATTGCGGGGAGGTTTGTTAAGGTCTAACGTTGTTACTCTGAACATTTCTCCTGCACCTTCAGCATCGCTGCCTGTAATGATTGGTGTATGGATGTAAAAAAATCCGTTGGTATGAAAATAATGATTGATGGCATAGGCCATTGTATGTCTTATTCTGAAAACTGCACCAAAAGTGTTTGTTCTTGGACGCAGGTGGGCAATATCACGAAGAAATTCCATGGTATGACCTTTCTTCTGCAGTGGAAATGTTTCAGGGTCGGCAGTGCCATAAATTTCTATTTGTGTGGCCTGCATCTCTACCTTTTGCCCCTGCCCTTGCGAGGCAACAAGTTTACCCTGAACAGCAATACATGCACCTGTAGTTATATTTTTCAGTAGCGATTCGTCAAAGCTGCTATTCTCTGCAACAACCTGAATATTATGAATAGTACTGCCATCGTTTATGGCAATAAATGAAATGGCTTTGTTCCCTCTTTTTGTACGCACCCAACCTTTTGCTTGAACAATCTGACCTGTTGGTTCTGTATTTAATAAAGCTTTAATATAACTGTGACTCATTATGCAGTAAAGTTTGCTGCAAAGTTATCAGAAAGTATAAAATGGTGAGTGGTTACTAATAAAAAAGGCGGAGATTAACTCCGCCTTAAATATATTTTAAATTAAACTATTAGTTAACATCCCACCACATGCGGGTGTCTTGTTCATCGGCTCCCTGTGCAGCAACTGCAGCACTGTAGCTTGCACTATTTAGTGTTTGCTCTAAAACAGGATACTTCATTCGCAAAGGAATACCTGTTCCGTCAATAACACCATCGGCAGGCATCATGAGTTTGTTGAAGTCAAGTCTTCTCCATTCAACCCAACCCTGAATACCCTGATCAAATAAAGCAATCCATTTCTGAACGCCAATACGTTGTTGCCAAGTGCCTCCGGCTGTTTGATAATTTACAGTAGGTTGTGCAATGTAGGCAGCAATATCACCGGCAGATGCAGGGCTTCCATTAAGTTCTGTCCAGAAAGAAATGCTTGCAGTAATACCTGCATCATAATGACTTTCTGCAGAACCTGTAACAGCCCATCCTCTTTCAGCTGCTTCGGCCAGCATAAATTCTACCTGAGCATAGTCCATGAAAATGCCGGGCAATGAAGCAGATAAAACCAAAGGAGAACGTTGTGCAATACGTGAGTTTGGTGTTTGTGCAGCATTGGCTTCAGACAAGCCATATACTTCGCCAGTCCAAAGACCGGTTGCTGTGGCAGGTACGAAGAAACATTCTCTGCGCGGATCGTTTAACGGTGTTAAAGTAGAATCGAGGAAAGTATTGCTTGAGGCATAGTCATTACGACCGGAGATGTAGCGGTTATAATAAATAGGGTTGCCGCTTGGAAATTCTCCATATTGTAATAATGCATTGTCGCTGTTGGCGCTAAAGGCACCTGCAGTGAAAGCTGCTTCAAACTCTGACTGTGCTTTAGCCGGATTACGGTCAACAATTCTTAAAGCTAAACGCATCTTTAATGAATTGGCAAACTTCTTCCATGCAGCCATATCACCATTATATACAACATCACCATTGGGTCCTGATTCAGCATCGTTTATCATTGCGATAGCTTCATCAATCTCGCTTAAAAGACCATTGTAGATGTCTTCCTGCTTATCATACTTAGGTGATTTGTTGGCATCGGCCTGTAAGGCTTCTGAGTAAGGAATATCACCCCATATATCAGTCATGTTTTGGAATGTCCAAACACGGACAATGGTTGCAACTGCAATCTGATTGGGGACATAACCATCACGAGAAGCTTCTATTGAATCTTCTTTACATTTCTTAACTATCTGACTCAGCTCATACAATCCGCCAACAGCAACTAACTGATCGTTTTGTACGCCACCGTAAAAATATCGCCAATATGAATTGGTAACATTAGAACGATAGAGATAGCGACTCTCTGAGGAATACTGGTTTGAAGACCAATACTGACCCAACTGATTACCAACGTTAGCACCCCACCACGCATCAATGGTATTATCCATTAATCCTCGAATGGCTCCTGTTAGCAGATAAGCATTAGGTACTTCTTTGGGATTATTCGGGTCTTCGTTTATGGATTCAAAATTCTTTTTACATGAACCCAGCAACAGCGAGAATACCATCACCGTTGCAATTGCTTTTTGATTTATCTTAAATTTTATCATGATCTCTCGTTTTTAAAGTTAAAATCTTACATTCAGGTTAACACCAAAAATTCTTGCAGTTGGTAACTGACCACCTTCAAATCCTTGAACGTTGCCGCTTGACAAACCTGCTTCAGGGTCAATGTTTGGTACGTTTTTGTGAAGGATGGCAAGGTTACGACCGTAAAGACCAATTGACACACCACGTATTGCTTTTTTGAATAATGACTGTGGCAATTCATAAGACAATGTAATCTCACGAAGTTTAACGAATGATGCATCATATACATCGGCTGCTGTAATTACATAACCACCATCCTGAAAATAGTGATCAACGGCAGCTATTACTGTTGTGTTTTGTTCGCCTGTTTCAGTTACACCCTCGTTAATCAAACCGTTTTCGCGGATGTCGCCCTCGGCTGTTTCAGCAAAAATTCCTGAATATTTTCCCCATACATTGGTAAGAGAGAAAACCTTACCACCTTTTTGGAAGTCAATTAATCCAGCAAGACGAATGCCTTTAAATGTTACATAGGTATTAAAACCTCCAGTATAGTCAGGCAATACTGAACCTAATGGTTTAACTGTTTCGGAACGCATATAGAAACCATCGGCATCAACAACTTTGTTTCCTTTGTCATCATAGACAAAATCATAACCTACAATCTGAGAAGCTGCCATGCCCTTGCGCATTTGAAGCGTTGCAGAGAAAGGCGCTGTACCAATCTGTACACTTTCAGTTTCATTACCTAACTCATCTGTAAACAGCTTAACCACTTCGTTGTTGGTTTTTGCCCAATTCATGCCAACACCCCACTCAAATCCATTTTTTAATTTAACAGGAACAAGACCAATCATCAATTCAACTGTTTTGTTGGTTATTTCGGCAGCATTGTAAATTTTAAAGTCTATGCCGCTAGCACCGGATTGTTGTACGTTGAAGATTACATCTTTAGAGCGTGTTGAACTATAAGCAATATCGAATGAGATTCGTTTTTGAAGGAAATGTAATTCTAATCCCGTTTCAAAACCTGAAGTCATTTCCGGTTTTAAATCAGTATTGTTAAATGTACCCGGAATAACACTTGTAGGTAATCCATTAAAATTGTCAGACATACTTGGTGAAGTGCTTGTTGAACGATAAGGAACAGGATCAATAGCTGTTTGTGCCCAACCTGCACGCAGTTTACCATAACTCAACCAGTTGAAATCCAATTTTTCGGAGAAAACAAAACTTGCTGTAATTGATGGATAGAAGTATGAATTTTTGCCTTCAGGTAATGTTGAACTCCAGTCATTACGTCCAGTAATGTCAAGGTATAAGAAACTCTGATATCCGAAAGATGCACTTGCAAAAAGAGAATTTTTACGAAGTTGTCTTACTTGCGAAGAATAAATTAATTCGCTGCTTGTTGAATTATTGATGTTGTAAAAATTTGGAACATTTAAACCACCCTGTGTAGAAATAAATTTATTGCTGAATTTCTGATCTTGTCTGTTTGCACCAACAAAGCCATTAAAATCCAAATCATCACCCAAACGATGTTTGTATGAAAGTATCATTTCGTAGTTATTCTCATTGAAGGTAATGCTGTTTTCTGAATAAGCAGGTATTGCTGTTGCAACGGCACTTCCTACGGCAACACGTTCCTGACGGTTGTCGTTATAATAATCTGTTTTTCCTGATGCAGCAAGTGTAAATCCTTTACCAATATCATAAGAAAAAGTCAATCCACCATACAAACGATTACGTTGATCGGTTTCATAATTCTCGTAAGAAACCCAATATGGATTATCCCAATATAGTGGTGATGGATCATCTTCTGCATTCATATTCCATGCACGCTGTGAGCCATCAGGGTTTTTATAATCTTTAAGCTCCTTGATGTCGAGTTGTCGTTGCCACCACTGGTTGAAGTTAGAAGCAATACTGTTGTATCCTGTTGCAGCACGTCCTTTACCTCTGGCAACAACATAATTCATGCTTAATGAAGCTGTAAGCCTGTCGTTAAATTTGTTTGAGCCATTAAAGCTTATAATATTTCTGTTGAGGCTTTCGTTTGGAATAACACCTTTTTCGTCATAGTTGGTATAACCTAATCTGAAAAGTGATTTTTCGTTACCGCCATCGAGCGAAATGCTGTTATTTTTAACAATACCGGTTTCAAAGAAATCTTTTACGTTGTTTGGATGTGCTACCCATGGAGTTTTCTTATTATAATTAGGCATTGAAGGATAGTAGCTATCCCACTGATAAACTTCTTGTCCAAGCAATTCGGGACCCCAGCTACCATCATATTCAAACTCAGAGCGCAACTCGCCCGGGTGAATATCACTCTCAATAAAATCGGAAGATGCTCCTCCACCATAACGGTTCTGATATTTAGGAAGATTATAAATCTTCTTCATGCTCCAGCCTGAATTAATTGTTACACCTATTGGTGAATACTTTTCAGATTTTTCGCGGGCAACGCCTTTTTTAGTTGTGATGATAATTACACCGTTTGATCCTCTTGAACCGTAAAGTGCTGTTGCAGATGGCCCTTTAAGTACGTTAACAGATTCAATGTCATCAGGGTTAATATCCTGAATAGCATTTCCGTAATCATAACCTAATGCACCTCGTTGCTGGTCAACGGTGGCTACGTTTTCGTTATTCATTGGAATTCCGTCAACAACAAACAAAGGTTGATTTTCAAAATTGATGGAACGCATACCGCGTAACAAAATTCTTGAAGAACCACCCAGATTGCTGGAACCTGTGATGCTTACACCGGCAACACGACCTTGAAGTGAGTTGATGAAGTTGGCTTCTTTTGCAGCCGACAAGTCCTCTCCACTTACTTTCTGTGTGCTGTAACCTAACGACTTTTCTTCGCGCTTAACACCTAAAGCTGTTACAACTACCTCACCAATTTTCTGTACATCGGCCGCCATAGTAATGTCAAGTGCATTTGTGGCAGGTATATCCACTGTGCGGGTTACTAAACCTGTTCCGGAAAAACGGAGTTGGGTTGTAGTAGATTTTACCTTTATGGAATATTTTCCATCAATATCCGTAACGGCACCATTGGTAGTTCCGGGCTCGAGGATGCTAACACCGGGAATACCCAGTTTGTCCTGCGATGAAGTAACCTTTCCGGTTACAGTCTTGTCCTGTGCCCAGGTTGCCAATGACAACGAGAACAGGCAAATAAACAATGTGATTGTTTTCTTCATACTGCTTTTAATTTGAGTTTAACTTATTTAATTTATTTGTTGTAGAATGAAACTGGCGGTTTAATCTACTGTCTGTGTCTATGAAAAACAGATCTTTTTTATATTGCGAATAACCTTTTATGAAAAACAACTTCATGTATGTGGTTTCAGAAAAACTTCACACAAAGTTAATAATAATTTGAATTAACCAAATTTTAACTAAAAATTTACAGTACTCAGGTAATAACTGAGTTAAACAGGCTAAAATAATGCAGCCTATTTTCTACCCATATCGCGAAGATGAAGAATATGCGATGCCAATGCACCACGCATGGTACGAAACTCTTTGTATTGTACATTATACTCCAAACAAGTTTCTTTAACAATTTTGCTGATTGATGGATAGTGTATGTGGCTTATACGAGGAAATAAATGATGTTCAACCTGAAAATTCAAACCACCTAACAACCAACTGATAAATTTATTTTTTGTTGCAAAGTTGGTAGTTGTCTGCAATTGATGCACTGCCCACTCCGACTCAATTTTCATTACATCACCCTCAGGGCTTACAAATGGCATATCTTCAACAACATGTGCCAATTGAAAAACAATGGCAATAGTAATTCCTGTAACTGCCACCATCACGCCATAACCTAATAGTGTGTCAATAAACCCTACATTATATATTGGGAATACAATAAACACCAACACATAAAATATTTTAGTAGCCCAGAAAATAACATGATCCCAAACAGACATTTTCTGCATGTGGGTATGTTCAGCTATTTTACCTGAAAAATATTTATTAAAATCATTATAAAAAACCCAGAAGAAATAAGTTATTCCATACAGCAATAAGCCATAAATATGCTGGTAACGATGAAACCAATATTTCTTTTGACCTTCGTGCACACGAATAAAAGGTTTGATGTCTATATCATCATCCATTCCTTCAACATTGGTATAAGAATGATGATTGATGTTATGCTTTTGTTTCCAGATAAATGAAACACCACCCAGTAAATTCAGTGAATGTGCCATAGATTCATTCACCCATTTATGACTGGAGTAGCTGCCATGTGCGCCATCGTGCATTACGTTAAAGCCAATAGATGCCATTACCAAACCTAAGAGTGAAGCTAATAGTAAAGACAACCATCCGTTTTCGGGGGTAAAAAATACCAATACAATATAAAGTGCCACTAAAACGGTGAAAAGTATAATGGTTTTAGCATACAACTTCAGATTACCGGTAGGCTTTATTTTATTTTGTTCAAAATATTGATTGATGCGTTGCTTTAACTCAGGAAAAAATATTGCATCTTTATTGTTGAATTTTACCGTTGACATGATATTAAATATTGAGTGCAAATGTAGGTATTTTGAACGTGTACTTTGCTTGGTTCTGAAAAAGAAATACACTTAAAAAGATGAACAAAATTCTATTTCTTATACCAATTTATTCATTTAAGAATAAATTTAAACCTATTGATTTAAAATTGATTAGAAGCTATTTATTGGGTTTGGTTTTGAGCATGACAACGTTAATGTCCGGTGCACAAAACAAAGTGTTTACAGGCGGTGCTTCATATTATGCAAAAAGCTTTGAAGGCCGAAAGACAGCCAATGGCGAAATATACAGCAACTATGACATGACCTGTGCCAGCAGAACATTAAAGTTTCACACTTTTTTAAAAGTAACCAATCTGAAAAACAACTTAGTTACCATTGTTCGTGTTAATGACAGAGGCCCATATGCAAAAAACCGCATCATTGACCTTACTGAACAGGCAGCACGTATTATCGGAAGCTATAAACATGGCATAACAAAAGTGAAGCTTGAAATTATTCAGCCATCGCAAAATACCGATTCAATTGAAAAAAATTTCATGACAAATCAAATTGTAGATGCAGATGGCCGAATTACAATTCCTTCAGGTTACACTATCAGTATTTGGCGCACACGCGATTTTGATCATGCACTGCTACTTGCAAAATATTTGCAACAAGAAGAATACATTCAGTCTTTTTATGTTGGCAAAAAAAATCAAAATGGCAGACCGTTGTATCATATTTTAGTTTTGAATATTGCCACACAGCAAGAAGCACTTAAGTTAAAAGATTTTTGGGAGCGGAAAGGCTTTATGCGTGTAAGGATGATGGAAAATTTTTGAATTACAACTCGTCTATTTTAATAAAGATGTCGCTGTTGCGGCCCATATCATCAGCACATGAAATTTTAATACGGCCTTTTGGTGGAGAACAAAACAGTTGCTCATTAGCTGCTGCAGCACGATAAAACAAATCATTAATGTACCAGTAAACATTTCTTACTTCCGGTGATGCCTGACATTGCAGCATAATTTTATCTCCTGCATTTAAATCAAGTAAGTATTCACTTTGCATATTGGGAGAAACAATTCTTGGAGGCTGCCCTGCAAATACTCTGGTGCAAGCAGGATTATGCGGTGGCGGAAGATTGAGACTGATGTTTTCACTTTTCAGAAATGCCAGATATTCAGCGTCAGGAGAAGAAAACAGCTTTTTCTTATAACCTGCTGCCGGCATACATGATGTGCAATAACTTATTTTCTCATCAGGAGAAATCATAAATTCTTTTACATGGTTGCAAACAGCATTGGAGGTTATGCCGGGTAAGAACTCATCCATAATCTGATTGCTGCAACTGACACCGGGAAGCAGACCTGTTTCGCTGCATACCAATCTGAAATTTACATCGGCAGGCGGACTGAACCATGTTGAGTCACTGTTATAATCTATTGCATTAAAAATATCGAAGAGCAGAGGCGTGGCCACAGAAGCTCCACTAAGTTCGGCAACGCCATTGCCGTTATAATTTCCCAGCCATACACCAACAGTAAACCTTTTATTATAGCCAATGCTCCATGCATCTCTTCGGCCATACGATGTTCCTGTTTTCCATGCAATGTGAGGAATACGAAGTAGGTTTGCATAATTATCAGGCAAGTCGGGGCGCGTAACCTTACTAAGTATTTCTGTAGTCAGATAGGCTGCACCGGGAGAAACTATTCTGACAGTATCATTACTCAATGAATCCGTTTCAATAAATTTTAATTTCTGATAAACTCCACTATTTGCAAAGGCAGAATACAAGTTTGTAAGTTCATAAAGGCGCACACCGCAACCTCCAAGAGCCAAAGATAATCCCAGTCTGTTTTTATTCTTTTCAATTGAAGTGAAACCACATTTAATTAATGCCTGTGTTACATTTGGTACACCCAACTGATTCAGAATTTTTACTGCAGGAATATTCAGTGAATGTGACAATGCAAAATCTACAGTAACTCTACCATTAAATTTTGAATTATAATTTTCAGGATTATACCCCATATAATTTACCGGCACATCATTAATTACTGTCATAGGTGTTGCTAAACCTTTGTCAAATGCCATTGCATAAATTAATGGCTTGAGGCTGCTACCCGGAGAACGAACAGCATTTACTCCATCAACCTGTCCGTGATGTAACTGATCTTTAAAATCTGCGGAGCCAATATAGGCTACTACTTTGTGATTCTTATTGTCAATCACAATTGCCGATGCATTGTAAATACTTTGCAATGACTTACGTTTACTGTAATTATAAACAAGCGATTGCACTTTATGCTGTAACGATGCTTGTAAGGTAGAATGAATATTCTCCGAAGTTGGATACTGTTCCTTCAGGCGATAGGCTAATTGTGTTATCAATGCAGGTGCAGCCTGTCGTGTCATTTCAACAGGTTCATTCAAAGCATCGTTGATGATTTCCTTTTTAAAAACTCCATTCCTTTCAAATCTTGTCAGCCATTTATTTCTTTCACGTCTTATTAAATCATTGTCATAACCCGGGCGTAAAGAATTTGGTCTGTTAGGAATGATGCATAATGTTACACACTCTGCAAGTGATAAGTCGGCAGGCAATTTGCCGAGATATGAAACTGATGCAGCTTTTACACCTTCAATATTTCCGCCATACGGAA
This sequence comes from Bacteroidetes bacterium UBA6661, assembly GCA_002455375.1. Classification (GTDB taxonomy): domain Bacteria; phylum Bacteroidota; class Bacteroidia; order AKYH767-A; family OLB10; genus OLB10. The sequence continues at coordinate 27,758 of DKKR01000086.1, read as the reverse complement.
TCAGGTTGAGATACATCTCTAAAATTTCTTTTTTTGAATACCTGCATTCCAATTGTACTGCACGGAAAGCTTCAATCATTTTATTAAACAATGTGCGTGGTTCAGGATTAAGCAATCTTGAAACCTGCATTGTAATGGTTGATGCACCCGAAGTCTTTCGCTGGTAAAATAAATTATTTACTGCTGCCCTGATAACGGCAACGGGATTTACGCCATAATGAAAATAAAACCACCTGTCTTCCTTTTGAATAATAGCTTTTACCAATTGTGGATTTATTTCACTCAAACCTGCTTTCATCCTCCATTTCTCATCTTTGGATAAAAAAGCATGCAGCACTGCGCCACGACTGTCAGTAACTGTTACAGCATAAGGAATGTTTACGTTCAATGGAATCAACCATGACATCACATACACCAACAACATGCATGCTGCAATAGCAATTGCACTTTTTAAAATAATACATCGGAAGCCTTTAACTGCTGCCTTCATTTAACCACCGTAACTCTTCCACCTCCGCTATAAGAATGAAACTCTCCATCATACATGGCATCAGCGCTGACAGGCCCAACAACAAAACTTCCGGTGTTTACAGCGCGCACAGTGTAATAAAAATACTTCGTTACTTTACCTGCCTGAGAATATAGGTTAATTCTATCGTCACGGATATCAAAATAATCTGGTTGCGCTTTACTTTTTACCCATGTCATTTCTCTGTCGTCAACAATTCGTGGATTCTCAATTTCAAATCCTGAAGGAATTAAATCTGTAAGTACAACATTTTCTACATCATTACCGGTTGGAGAACTTAAAGCCAACTGCACGACAATCAAATCACCTTGTTTAAAATTGTTATTCATTTGCTGACCAAAGCGATTGAAGTAACTTCTCCTAACAATCAGTTTGCTATCCTCATCTTTAAACTTTAAGCTTTCTTTTATTCCACTCACTTCAAGAAAATAATACAACTGACCTTTGCCTTCTGTCCGTATTTCAATCTTCTTTCCGGCAAGATTGCTATTTATCGTCAAATCATTGCCATTAAAAACACCAATCTGTCTTCCATCGGCAAACACTGTTGCACGAACATTTGTTGATGTACTGCGTTTAGCAAACTTACCCAATGCAAGCAAAGCAAATGCACGTTCCTGCGTGCTCAACCACTTTTCTCCTCTTAGCAATTGCGAAAGTGTGCGCGCCATATTTGGAATCTGTGCATTGTCCGGGTCGGTTTCGAGAAGGCAGTTTAAAGTCAATGCCTGATCTCTGATGTAGGATGAGAAATTACCTGCAAGACTTCTTTCTGATTTTTCTCCTGCAAATTTTTCGGGTAATAATGCCAAATAACTTTTTGTATCGCCAATTGCAAGATAGCTTAAGGCAAGCATGTATTTTGAATCCAATGTCAGTTGTGAATGATTTGCCTTATAAAAATTCATCATAGACAAATCTCTCTTGTCGTTAAGTGCCATCAGATAAAGTGAATAGATAATTTCACGTTTTACTTTCACCTGCTTTTCAATAACATTACTTGCATTAGCAAAATATACTATCTCTGTTTCTTTAGTTTTTACTTTTGACTTGAGATATTCAAAAGTTCTGTTGATGGTGTTCTCGTTAACTGAATATCCTGCTTTTCTTGCTTCAGTCAGAAAATGCAAGGCATAAGCAGTTGCCCACCAGTTTTCAATTACACTACCCGGCCAGTATGTCATTGAGCCATTATATATCTGCATGCCTTCAATTTTTCTGATAGCTTCCTGAATATTAAAGTCAGGATTATATGCCACACCATTTTTGTTGGTGATGTTTTTTGCAAGACTACCATAATACAACTGTGGAAATGCAATTGAGACAGTTTGTTCCAAACAGCCATGCGGATAATCGAATAAATAAATCAGCTGATCTGTAAACTGAACCAACGGTGATGCACTAAGCATAAAATTCACTTTGGCTGAACCGGAAATAAAATCAGATGCAACTTTTACAGTAGTGTTTCCTTCGGCCACACCATTACTTGTTTCCTTTGCTAAAGAAGATGGCGGTCTGATGGTGATTGCAGTCTTATCCGAAAATGTTTCTTTACCCGTATTTACTTTAACTTCTATTGCACCCTGCCCTATGGCCGATGAAGCTACTATATTCCAGACATAACGCGCTTCTGCTGAGGGTGCAATTGTGAGTTGTGATGATGCATTATTGGACAATTTAAGATTCCCTGTTGTAGAACAACTTACATTTAACGTTAAAGGCATTGACGTAGTGTTGGTGAAGGTTACAGGCATCTCTAACGAATCACCGGGACTTAGAAACCGTGGAACAGACGGACTGATAACCACAGGATCGGCAACACTGATAAACTGCTCACTGCTTCCGAAGCGGTTATCTTTCCAACTACATGACATTACACGTAGCTTGCCACTAAACTGTGGAATTTCAATGTTGAATACTGCATCACCGGCTGCATTGGCTTTGAGTATGCCACTCCAAAGTGCTACCAACTGAACACGTTTGTTGGATAAAGGATTTACTCTTCTTGCCAGATCAAATCCATCACCACCGGTGGTGGATGAACGCATTTTTAAATCGGGAAGCAACTGCGCATATACATCATACGTTGTAGTCTGCAATGCTTTTTTCTGATAAAAATATCCGAATGGATCAGGTGACTTCTGATTCTTTAATGCAAGAATACCTTCGTCAACAACAGCAACAGTCAGTTCTGCATTAGGGACAGTGCGTACTTTAATCGTCTGTTTACTCTTACTCTTTGACTTTGCAGCACAAGTTATGGCAACAGGTAATTTCAGTTCAGGCTTTGAAACAATAAGGGGTATGAAGCCATGGGCTACCGTTAATGGCATTGCGCCATCATCAAGTGGCTTAAACAACGTAGCTGTTACATACACATTGGGCAAGAAACTTTCGTCCACAGGTATTGAAAGCATTGCCGAACGTTTATCTGTGTTGATATAATAATGTTTTAAAAGCCTGTTGCTCTCAACCGTAACTAATAACTTACCTGCAAAAGGTGCTTTAAAGAGTAAGTTAGCTTTTTCGCCCGGTGTAAATGTGTCTTTATCTGCCTTAATGATAACCTGCCCTTCTGTGTTTATGTTAAAAGATGTGTTTGATGTGTAACCATATCCATAAGCCCAAAAATTTGATGCCACATAGTTACCACCTTTAACTGCACTGATGCGCACCTCATACTCACCTGAATTGGCAGGAATAAAATTCAGATTACTTCCGCCAGCAGCAATATTTATTTCGCGGCTTAACATGGTTACTTCGCGCTTTTGCGAAACATAGCGATACTGTCCGTTATCTGATTTTTCAATCACATTGTACCAATCGTAATTAATTATCTCTACATAGGCCGTAGCCGCTGCACCACTGCCATTGCTATTACATGCTGCCAGATTAATCACCATGTTGGTGCCAATATTTGCATAATAATCATTCAGCTTAATACCGAAATAATTTCTTTGCGTATTTACATCAAAAGTGTTGAGCCTGTTTACCGGACGTCCGGTTTCATCAAACACCGTTGTGTAAATTCTACCTTGCAAAAGGCCTGAGTTTTTACAGGAATCGGGAATCAGAAACTTAGCTGTTGCTTCGCCTTTTTCATTTGTCTGCCCTTGCTCAACCTTTTTATCTACCGGTAGTTCGTTAATTGTTTTAACAGTAAAATTATAGCCACTGAATTCTTTACTTAAAAAACTTTTTCTTACGAGATTAAACTCTGCTTCAAACTTGCGCATTGCTGCTGGCGGACCGAAAAAATTTGTAGCAGCAATTGCAGCAATAATGGTGTCAGCAGGTTGAAAATTGTTTTTATTAGTTTTTACTTTCACATCAATTCTGTCGGGCATAAACTCCTCTACCTGTATTGTTCTTGAGCCGATAAGTACATCGTTGGCAGAAAAAATATCTATATTATAATTTCCTGTAACTGCTGCCTGCGGCAATAAAAAATCTGCTGCCACTGCACCCTGACTGTTGAGGGATTTACGCAGTGTCTTAAACTCATGACCATTGGGCATGGTCATTTTCAATTTAACAGGTACATTGGCAACGGGCATCCATTTTTCATTACGCACTATTGTGTTCAGATAAACCGTTTCGCCCGGGCGATACATATCTCTGTCGCCATAAATGTAAGCCATAACTCCGGCAGGATTATCTTTATAGCCACCAACATCATAGCGGCTTGTACTCACCTTCGATTCACTCAGCAAAATCATATTAAAATCTTTACCCTGTCTGGCAGAAATCATTCCTACACGAAAATTTTTTGCTTTACTGCCTATATCAGAAAAAGTAATCTTTCCATCATGGTCTGTTGTGCCGTTGAACAGCACCTGATTGTTGGTTGATATGCAACTGACATTTACACCTTCGGCAGGCAAGGCCGATTTAATATAGTTGGTAAAGACTGTCAATTCGTTTTCGGAATATTTTGCTATCATTCCAATATCAGAAAGTGCAATTACTTTTGTATCGTGCAGCCAATAATCGTCAGTTGATGCAACATCAACCACATAAATGCCTTTGTAGGCATTAATTTCATCGAGAGAAAGATTGAGCAAATTGATGCCGTTACCGCGAGGCAGACTTTTGGCACTGTAATTACGTTGCATCACTAAGTCGCCATAATTTTCAATTCCATAAATATTATATTGGTTACCACCGTAGCTACCATCATCTGATTCTTCATAGTAATTGCTATAACTGTTTTGACGCATAAAATTCAGAATGTTGTTTTCATAAACTTTATAAACGCTTACACGAACTTTAGGCACGTTTACGAGCTGTATTCCTATATTTCTATTTCCCTTTGAAGAAAGATACATACCAGCAGCGTTGGTAAATGATATGGATGGCTGCATTTCGCCAAAAGGTACAGTTGCAATAAAATCCTGCTCCAGCATGCCGCCAATTAATCCTTTCAGATCTTTTTTAACTGTAAGCTGATACGACTGTCCCGGGTCAAAAGCACCCTTTACTAAGAAGCCATCGTTGGCTGCTTCTGTGGTAAAATCTACTCTTGGCTGAACAGTAACATACATTGCAATCTGATTCATATCAACTGCCTGATTGGTGTAAACATGAATAACAGGTTGTGTGTTATCATACTCGCCTGATGCATTCATAACGGTGAGCCTGTTGGGTAGTGGCACATCTGCATCTTTAATAAGAACACTTTCAGTTTTATAATTGCTGCCATTACATGCCAAACCTTTATTAATAGATACGCTGACATTTACTTTTTTAAAATCTGCAGGCTGCATGTTGTTTATTTCCAGAACTACTTCTGTTGAAGCATCGTTGGTAACAACGGTAAAAGGATAAACTTTATCATTAATCTTTATCTGAGCAAGGTCTTTCATCTGAGCTGACGGAACAGGATAATTAAAATCAAGTTTGGCAAGTAATACAATGCTGTTTTGTTGTGTAGATAGCGCCCAGTGTGCATGAAGGCCTTCAAGTTGTGTCAGTGGTGTATGAAAATCATATGCTGCAGGTACATTTAAAGAAAGTAACCTGTTTTCAAAAAGAATTTTATCTGTAACAACAGCTTTATAAAATGTAGCAGGGCCAAAAGATGTTTCTGGCGAAAACATCAACTCGCGTTTGGTGTTCCACTTAAACAATCCTTTGACCGCTGGTGTGAAAGCAACAAACTGTGTGCTGTCCCAACGGTTAAGCAGGCTATCGTCAACAAGGTCTTTATCGAAAGTAAAAATGAGGTTTTGTTGTTGCTCTACAACATCTTCAAAGTTTTTATTGGCAACAGAAACCGTGTTTTGGTTTTTGCATGCCGATAGCAGAACAATACAGAGTAATGTCCAGAAATGGTATTTAAGGGTACTCATAATGCAGTTTTTACCTTGATTAAAAATCATAAAGGTAACGGATGAAATGTTATAGAAGTATTTAGGGATTAAAATTTTAAAAATTCCCAATAAATAAAAAATGAGATACCAACAATAATACGGTGATTAAATGCTTCCACAACGCAACTAATTCTGAATAAAAAGGACTTAATTTATTGCTTTGTATTACTAAACAATCTGAATCTACTCTTTTACAAATTTTGCATATTCTTTAAAACCATTGTTACTAACCTCAACAATGTAAATGCCTTTTGCAAGATTTGCTATGGGTACAGTTACTTTTTGTTGTACAAAATTTTGCCTGTAAACTTCTTTATTCAGTACATTAAACAAACGTATGTTGCAGGTTGTACGAACAGCCTTTGAAAACGCAATGGTGACAAAATCCTTAGCAGGATTGGGGTAAACAAATAAATTATTTTTAACTATTTCCGGATCTTGCTTTAATGCTGTTAGCGTATCGCAACCGTTACCTTGCAATGCGCCCAACTCATAATCGGGGTTGTTGGGCAAACCCCAATAAGTACGTTTGCCTCCAAGATAAAACCCGAAATTATTAAAGTTGCACCCCACACCTTTCACGTTCGGATTGTTGATGACTCCCAAATACATGTTTTCAGGAAAATAACAGGAATCTGCATAAGGGAAATAAAGATACCCTAATGTATCGGTATAGGATGCAGTCATGTATATTTTTCCGTCTGGAGCAAGTCTGATATGACCGGGGGACCTCCCCCTGTTTACAACCGTTTGCATTCCGGTTATCTGTGCTATGGTGTCCATATCCTGCGAATAAATATCATACTGCAATAAATAAAAAGGATAATAGACTCCTTTGATAATGTAAAGCAAGCTGTCATTGGGCGAAAATGCCGAACCTAAAAAAGCTCCATCTGTAATCGGCAATGAATCAGTAATAATATTGGCATTTGACATTAACCCTGTGCAGCGGTCAAAATCAAATAACTGCATTGAGCCGCCATAACTAACAAAATTTAGTTTGCTGCCGTCAGATGAAAATGTAAAATTACCCAAACCCGTAGTTTTGTCATATCCAATACGCTGCTTCATTGGAGCATGTATGCTGTCAGGCGTTACAAGATAAACATAAAACGTGTCGGAAGGAATTAAGCTTGTTGCTCCTACATAGATTGGCTTGCTCACCACCCACCAGTCACGCCCGTTGCCATGCTTAACCCCTCCAATAGCATCTGTAAACACAACCGAATCAACTAATGGTTTGTTTTTAATGGTTATTTTTCCTAACCCTATGTTATAGTTCAAATCAATAACAGATAGAAACAATCCACTGTGTAAATCTGAATTGATCCCTACGTGAAATAAATAAAATGTATTATCATTTGCCGGGTTTGGAATTATAATATGCTCATTGTACCATGCAAGGGATATTAACGAATCGCCATTATCCATAACAACGTTGAACTTGTTGTAAACAGTACCTCTTCTAATGTAGCCGGGGATATTATTGTAATTTGGATCATCAGCCGTATAAAAAAGCAAGTTGTTAGCCGAATCGGCTATGCTTGTGCATGTTCCTCTTGAGCCAACAGCGCTGCTGCTTGCTGTTGCCATTCCATTTACAAAATCTATCCTTGCGCTGTCGCCAAAGCACCATACTGAATTTTTGTACTGTGCATGGCATATATTAATGCTCAATACCAGTAAGACAATAATATTTCTTAACATAAAAAAACAGCTTTATTACGTTCAGAAATTATTTTATAACAACAATCCGCGCTACCTTGGTGCAATCTTCCTGTGTAGCCTTTACTATGTAAACTCCCTGCATGAGCTGCTCAATGTTAATGCTTACTACTGCATTGCCCTGCAAATCAAAATTACCCTGCTTATATTGTTTCCCTGCCGCATCCGTTATTTCATACGTTATGCTGCCCGTGCATTTTATAAAAATAAAATTTCTGGCAGGGTTGGGATAAATATCCAGTGTATTTTTATTCTTTTCTTTTTGGTTGTCATTAGCCATTCTGTAAGATGATGTCAGCCATTCATCATCCACCTCAATGGCTAAAATACCTCGTGCAATATACACAGCTGTTCCACCCACTATAGCAGGCGTGTAAGCAATAGATTCAAGCGCAGCGGTGTCAGCCGCAGTAAGCGGAATGCTGTCATTCATTTTTATAATCATTCCCATTACCGCCCGCTTGTTTTCTTCCATCAGGTTANNCTTCAATATATTTTCCTTTGCCAAGCGTTTCATTTGCCTGTATAAAATTTTCTGTATTAGGCAGTGTATCTCTCAGCAGGCTGTCGGCTTTCAGTAACTTCAGCGCGGCTTCTTCGGTAAGGTATTTGTTTTCCTCTTCAAACTGTGCAAATTCCGTTTCGTTGTTTATTACCTGCTGAAGCATTTCCGTTTCCGTACGCATCTGGCTGCTGTCAGGCTCATCAGTAAAGCTCGTACAGGGTTGTAAAAATAAAGGAACTTGAACAGCAGCAACAACATTATTGTTAGGCACGGGCATATCATTACTGTTGTAGTAATACCAGTTTTGCGATGGAGTACCGCTTGTACCCGTAACTCTAAAGCTTGTAATGTTTGAAAATGTATTGTTGTTACTTGTTGTATTATTTCCCACAGGGTCAATGGAGGCATTGTTTAGTTTATAGCCGTTGTAGCAGTTTTTGGTAATGTTTGTAATATAGCTTGTGCCAATGTTGTTGTTTTGAATATAAACACCTGCACCCATGCCATCCATTTTATTACATATAATATTGCTGTTGGTCACATTCTCCATACTAATTCCCTGCAATTTATCGGGGTATGTAGTGTTAAAACCGGCAGGATAAGTACTCCATTGAATGCGGTTCATTTCAACCTTATTCAATGCTGAGTTGCTTAGAAATATTCCCCTGATCCATTGTGTATTGTTATTAAAAGTTACATTGGAAGCCATGTGGTAAGTGAGAATATTACCAACTATGTTGGCGTTGTCGTTATTGCGTATTCTAATGCCATAGCGCGTATCGTCAATCACAAGGTTTTTATTAATGTTCATCACGTATTTGTTGGCAGGGGCAGCATCTGCATAAATGCCGTAAACAGACCAGGGGTTTCCATTTGTCGGATTAAGTCTTCCATAGAACTTATTCCCTATCACGTCAACACTCATACTACCTGAGGTATTATTATGCAGATAAACAGCAGCATAATAGTAATGGCTAAATTCATTATTCATTATACTGTTTTTAGTAAGTGAATATGCATTATTAAATTCAATATCCGAACGTAATTTGTCGCTACTTCCACTAATTAAAGTGGTGTTATAAAAAAAGTTATTATTTGCAGCTATTGAAGCATTTCCGGTCAACTCAATTCCATTCTCTGTAAATTGGTCAAAAATATTATTATGTGATAGATTAACTCCCATAGCCTTACCTACGGAAATTGAAGCTGCATTGCTTGCATCGCCACTAGTGCGTATTCCCTTAATAATCCGTTTAAATTCATTGCGGTACACTTCAATACCGGCACATCTTTGCAGCCAAATCCCATAATCAATATTCTCAAATTTATTAAACTGATCACCTAAATAACAAGCAGTATTAGCATAGGTGCCGTTAATATCCAGTGCTTCGTCATAGCCTATAACTGTATTATTGAGCCTTGTTAGGCTAATTCCTGTCCTGCTTCGAGTTGCAGTGGTATTATTGATAGGGTTCTCCAGCAATACCTGATCGTTGATGAGGGCATTATCCTTGCTGGTAAAGAAACAATCAGTAATATAGGAATTGTTGATTGTTGCATTACTATTTGTAATAAAAATTCCGTTCAAGTTGCGGTTAAACAGAGTGTTACTTAAATAGAATTTACCGTTTGCCGAACTATTTATTCCGTTGACAGCATCATTTATTTGGTTATTGTAATAAGTGGAAAGATGTGAAGTTTGTCCTCTAGCATATATTTTGCTATTGCTACCCAATAATCTAATTCCTCTCCACATATACTTACCGCAAGTATTAAAAAACACACCAATATCGGAATGAAGCGTAACGCTTACATTATTATTTACAACTACCTCTCTATCTGCAGCCATAACTAATGAAAATTCGCTTAGGTCAATACTCTTATCTATTGTCAGGTTCCCATAAATAAACAGATTGTTTGTAGTATTTACAGTTAGTCCTGTATTCAATTTGTAGTAAACCAACTTACTTGGAATTATATTAACACAATAACCTTGTTGTGGTTGTCCATTAATTGTATTGTCATTGACCCATGAAGGTCTATTGGCTTGCAGCAAAACTACCAATTGACTTAGTGTAATGTTACCGTAAACAGCAAAATCATCTGTATTCGGATCAGGAGGGCAACATTCACCTAGTAAAAATGTTTTTGAAACCTTGCACCCATTGTTGTCTGCACTAATAATTAACTGTGATGGTGAGGCTTTTGGTGGTAGCGTAACAGAAGTAAGACCACCGCTTCCAGTATTGGAGAATATAAGATTGCCGGCATTATCTCTAAATTCCCAATAATAATCAATACCGACAGTTGGATTTTGCAGACTATAAGTTCCTTGACACTGTAACGGTAAATAATCAAATGAAATTATAGGAGCCGTTTCTGCAGTAACTGTGTAGTTTGCGGTTGCAGTACACCCATTTTGGGCTGTTACGGTAACAGTATATGTTCCTGCACAAAGCCCTATAATATCTTCGGTTGTTGCTCCGTTACTCCATAAGTAAGTAAAAGTTCCGTTACAGTTTCCCGAAACAGTTAAATCAATTTGTCCGTTACAGGAACCCGAGCATGTATTGTTTACAGTGGCGGATAATTGAGGCGTGCAAGAAGTGTTAGGTACATTGTAACTATCCGTAAAATGCAATCCTTTAGCATCAGTAATGGTAACAGTATAATTTCCAGATGACAAATTGGTTATGTTTTGAGTTGTAGCTCCGTTTGACCATTGATAAGTAAAGGGCGCGGTACCACACACAGAGGTTAAATTAATAGACCCGTTTTGAACACAGGTAACATCAGAAATAGTTGAGGTAAAATCTACAAATTCTATAAATAACGAATCTAAAAAAATGTAAATCTGCTGGTCATTTTTTAAAGGGTCTGTTAATTGTGTATTCGTATTATTGTAATAATTGCCAACAGTCAGAAATTTTGTTCCTGTTACTATTCCCGAATTGAAAGTGGTTTCAATTAATTGCCAGTTTGTATTAGATGAAATTGCCGGAGTAAAAGATGAGGTCAGTCCGCTGTTTATATCCAATAAAAAGGTAGAACCCACAAATTGATTAGGAAATAAGTCCGTTAGTTGAACTTGTAATGGTAATCCCACATCCCCATATCCTGTAGTTCCTGCTATGCCGTTAGACGCAATTTTTGCATAAACTCCGACATGATAATCGCAATTAGGGCGAATTGAAAAAGATAATTGTTGGGTAAAATATTCCCTGTATTGTGTTAAATTGCCTGTTGGCGTTCCCACATAAGGTATTAATCCGATGTAAGAATCAGCGCTATGTGGCAACGAGCCTCCGAAACCATTACCTAATGCCGTTGTGGAGTTGCATGCCTGTGTATAAAAATCACAAGTTCCGGGCGGCACAAGACTCCAACAATCAACAATGTTATTTACACCAGAAGGCCAAGCTGTAAAAACCATACCACTCTGACCTGTATAGGGGCATTCCTGCTGGTTAAATTGTTCAAAATCACCATTCACCAAATTACATTGATTAAAACAGCCGCCTCCGTAAATTACATATATATTTTTTGTAAGAAAAACATTTGAACCTGCAACCTTTAGAGAAATAGTTTTATTACCTGGAAATTCATATATAAAATTAATAGGGCTGCTACCAATAACAGTATCATTACAAAGGCTATCATTTATCAGAACTTCTCCACCTGCAATACCAGTCAGATTTGTTGTTCTGCAATATTCGCCATTATTCCATACAAATATCGTATTAGGTGGGTATGATGAAGTATTGTTCACCGTAAGTGTGTCACCAATAGCAATGGTATCCACTGACAAAACAAAGTTAAGTGTTTGTGCTCTTAATGTTGTACAAACAAACAAACAAACAAGTTAGCTTTTTCATGACATTTATAATTTTAGTTTGAATATAATTCAAAGCAAATATAGTTATAAAATAATAAATTCAAAATATTTTTATAACTTTATTGAGAAGCCTTAAAACAATCCTAATATGGGGGTGCGTTGTGCAAAATTTGTTTATTCCAAATACATCACCCTCTTCACGGCTCTGATAATACGCTCAGGATTTGGAAGGTAGGCATCAATAAGTGTAGGTGCATAAGGTAATGGCACATCACCACCTGTAACGCGCAGCACCGGTGCGTCAAGATAGTCAAACGCTTCGCGCTGTACTTTAAAAGCTACTTCTGTTGCAATGTTTGCCAGCGGCCACGACTCCTCAATTATTACCATACGGTTGGTTTTTTTCACAGACGCTATTACTGTGGCATAGTCAATAGGACGTACAGTACGCAGGTCAATAATTTCTACATCTATATTTTCTTTGGCTAATTCTTCTGCTGCCTTATAAGCAGTCTTTATAATTTTTCCGAACGAAACAATGGTTACATCATTGCCGGCACGTTTGATGTCTGCAACACCAATAGGCATCAGGTATTCGCCTTCGGGTACTTCACCTTTGTCGCCATACATCTGTTCGCTTTCCATAAAAATTACAGGGTCGTCATCACGTATTGCAGCTTTCAGCAGTCCTTTGGCATCTTTAGGATTTGAAGGAACAATAACTTTTAAACCGGGGCAGTTGGCATACCAACTTTCAAAGGCCTGCGAGTGTTGTGAACTGAGCATACCTGCCGATGCTGTAGGCCCACGAAAAACAATAGGCACACCATATTGTCCACCACTCATACTTTTCATTTTAGCTGCTGCATTAATGACCTGATCTATGGCAACGAGAGAAAAGTTAAATGTCATAAACTCTATAACAGGGCGTAATCCATTCATGGCAGCACCAACGCCTATGCCGGCAAAACCCAATTCTGCAATAGGTGTGTCAATAACACGTTTGGCACCAAACTCATCCAACATGCCTTGCGAAACTTTATACGCCCCATTGTATTGTGCTACCTCCTCGCCCATTAAAAAAACATTAGGGTCCCTGCGCATTTCTTCGCTTAAGGCTTCTCGCAGGGCTTCTCTGAATTGTATTTCGCGCATAATGTGATGTTATCTTTTACAAAAGTAAGCAATTACTTTTTGTCTTTAAAAAGGTCTGAATAATTAGAAAAATTAAGATGTACTCACCTGACTGAATCGCATCATCAGCTCCTCTGCTTTTGAAACCATGTCTGGCGATCCTATAAACAATGGTGTTCGCTGATGCAAAGATGTTGGTTGAATGTCGAGTATGCGGTTAAATCCGTCAGAGGCTTTGCCTCCGGCCTGCTCTACAATAAATGCCAATGGATTACATTCATAAAGTAATCTTAGCTTTCCTTTTGGTGATTTGGCTGTTGCGGGATAAATATAAATGCCACCTTTTAAAAGATTACGGTGAAAATCGGCAACTAACGATCCTATATATCTTGATGAATAAGGGCGTTTGGATTTTTCATCTTCCTCCTGACAGAATTTAATAAACTTCTTTACACCCACAGGAAAATGTGCATAGTTACCTTCGTTTACAGAATAAATAAATCCCAGCTTAGGTATTTTCATATCGGGATGCGAAAGACAAAATTCACCGATAGAAGGATCTAATGTAAATCCATTTACGCCTTTACCGGTGGTATAAACCATCATGGTAGATGAGCCATAAATAACATAACCGGCCGCTACCTGTTCAGTCCCTTTTTGCATAAAATCAGAAAGGTTACTGGGGCCTGAAAGAGTTGTTCTTCTGTATATAGAAAAGATTGTTCCTATAGAAACATTGACATCAATATTAGATGAGCCGTCCAAAGGATCCATTGCAACCAAATACTTTGCATTTTTAGAAATTTCGGAATTGATGGGAACCATTTCTTCGTTTTCTTCACTGGCAACAGCACAGGTTTCACCACCGCTGCTCAATGCAGATATAAATTGTTCGTTGGCATATACATCCAATTTTTTTACTTCTTCGCCCTGCACATTGGTATTGCCATAGTCGCCAAGAATATCTACCAAGCCTGCCTTATTCACTTCGCGATTAACCATTTTGGCAGCAATACCAATATCGCGAAGTAAACGTGATAATTCTCCTTTAGCATAAGGGAAATCTGACTGGCGTTCTATAATAAATTGTCCAAGTGTGATAACACGTTTTGGTGTGTACATAATTCTTTACAGATTAGTTTACAAAATTAAGAAAAAGGCTGATAGGCAACAGGAATGTTTATTATCTCCGGCATAAGCCTGAAAATTTTTACCAGAGTCAATAAGAAACACTTCTTTTTACATTAAAACTAAAAACATATTTTTGCTTTATAATCCATTCATTATGAAAAAACTTATACTTTTTTTGACAATCGTATCAGTACAATTTTCTGTTCGTGCGCAGATACCATCATACATTACAGATTACAGCAGTTTTAATGCGCTAACATTAGAAGGCGGACAAACAGAAATTGAATTTGCCGACATAAACAATGACGGACATTTAGATTTATTGACTGTTGGCGATCATGGCAGCCCACTCATCAACACAAGTCAACATGGCATCAGCGTTTTTTTTGGTAATGGAACAGGCTCCGGCTGGACACTTTATCAGAATGGTGATTTTGGTTATGGTGGCATTGCAGTTGGCGATGTCAATAACGATGGTTTTTTAGATGTAGGTTATGGCATTCATCACAATTATTCTTCAACTGATTTTGGCGATCAACTTCTGGAAGTTGCATTAGGTGATGGCACAGGAATGAACTGGACTCCATGGGACGACTCTCTTGCTACGGCAGGCGAAACTTGGGGCATGTTTGGAACAGACTTTGGCGATTTTAATAATGATGGTTTGCTCGATATTGTTTCCGGTTCGTTTGGTTGTTGTGCAGGCACACATGTATATCTAAACTCAGGGACAGGAGTATGGAATCATTCATTCGGATATATTAATGGTAACACAGAACATTATGTTGAATGTGGTGACATAAACCATGATGGTAATCTTGATTTTGTTTCATGCCATCAGAATGGTGCTGCTTATTTTGGTGATGGTACAGGAAATTTCACAAACAGTCATTTTAACCTTCCACCCATTGGTCCTTTAGGTTTTTATGACATTTCTCTTAAAGATATTGATGGCGATGGTGACGATGATTTTGGCTTTATTCATAACAACAGTGTGCCTTATGTTTACAAATGGGATAACGTTGCACAACAATGGGTAAATTCATCATCAGGCTTAACAGTATCCGGGTTGGCATCATGTATAAAACTGGCAGATTTAAATAATGATGGCTTTGCAGATGCAGTAGTTGCTACCACAGGCAGTATTGTTATTTTTTTAGGTAATGGAGGAACCGTATGGAATAATGTTTTAACTATACCTTTAACCAACATGACTTTTTGCCAGGACATAGCCATTGCTGATGCAGATCAAAACGGTTACCCTGAAATTGCAGTTTGGGCAACATTCAACAACGGACCGTTTTCGACTATTAATAAATTGGTTTATCTCAGAGAAGTTACTCCGGTAACAACACTTAACATCAATCAGACTTTTCCAAAAGGATATGAATGTATGCCTGCCAATGCAGTAAGAAATATTACATGGAACAGCAGTGTCATTCCGGGACATCAAACATCAGTAAAGATTGAATTTTCTTCAACCGGCCTTAACGGTATCTGGTCAACGGTTGCCGCAGCAGCACCTAACAATGGCAACTATCAATGGAATGTGCCTTCAGGAATAATAAGTAATAATTCATACATCAGAACAATCTTAACTGACAGTACGGCTATGGCAACAGACACAGCATATAATCTGCATCCGTTTCAGATAGGTGTTTGTGACCCTGCATTATCAGTTTCTGCTTTAGAAAACAACTTCGATTTTGATATTGCACCCAATCCTTTTAGCAATACATTTAGTATTAGTGCTAAAAATAAGTTAGCGAAAATTGAAATTTATAATACATTAGGCAATAAAGTATTTTCTGAAGATTTAAAACTTATGCTTAAGCAATCTTATGAAGTAAAACCAAGTTTAAATTCAAACGGCATTTACTTTATTAAGCTAACGACAGTTACAGATGAAGTTAAAACAATGAAAATTGTTAGGGAGTAAAAAATACTTTTTATAAAATCATTTTTATATTTCTCCTCTAATTTAATTCGTTTTATCATTTCCTGGCAGAATGTAAATAACTTGTCCAACATAGCTTAATATTGTTCAGACAAAACAAACTATCATTGCAGCAAAATTGATTTATGTCGTTGACAAGTTTTCCGAAAGAAAAAATTAAAATTCTTTTGTTTGAGGGTGTTCATCCTGCTGCTGTAGCCATGTTTAAAGATGCAGGATATACACAAATAGAAACCACAACCGGTGCTTTATCTGAAAAAGAATTACTGCAGAAAATAAGCAATATCCATATACTTGGCATACGTTCAAAAACACAACTTACTGCTGCTGTTATTGCACAGGCAGATAAACTTATTGCAACAGGATGTTTTTGTATTGGTGTTAACCAGGTTAGCATGGGTGATGCCATAGAAAATGGAATAGCTGTTTTCAATTCGCCTTTCAGCAATACGCGCTCAGTTGCAGAGTTAGTGATTGCAAATTGCATTATGTTGTTACGCAGAATACCTGAAAAAAGTAATGCAGCCCTTGCCGGAAAATGGTTGAAAGACAGTGCAGGTTGTTTTGAAGTTCGCGGTAAAACATTAGGGATAATAGGCTATGGTCACATAGGCAGTCAGGTTTCTGTTTTGGCAGAGGCATTAGGTATGCAGGTAATTTTTTATGATGTAGAACCTAAACTGATTTTGGGAAATGCAAAAGCCTGCAAGAGTTTGAATGACTTGTTAAAACAATCGGACATTGTTACATTGCATGTACCCGGAACTTCGGCAACGCGCAATATGGTGAATGAGTCTTTTTTACGAAAAATGAAAAAAGGCAGTGTTCTGATTAACCTGAGTCGTGGTGAGGTTATGGATGAAGGTGCTATTGCAAAAGCCATTACAGAAAAACATTTAGCAGGACTTGCAGCCGATGTGTTTAGTGATGAGCCGCAACATAAAGGTGATATTTTTCAATCGCCCTTGCAACATTTGAATAATGTATTGTTGACGCCACACATTGGAGGGTCAACACTTGAAGCTCAAGAAAATATCGGCACTGATGTAGCCGGAAAAATTATCCGTTATCTTGAAACAGGCAACAGCATGGGTAGTGTTTCTGTTCCTGCATTGAATTTACCATTGCAACAAAGTGCACATCGCATTTTACATATTCACCGCAACGTGCCCGGTGTACTTTCTGAAATAAATACTACAATGAGTAAACATAAAGCAAACATTCTTGGACAATATCTTCAAACCAACAATACGATTGGCTATGTTGCTGTTGACATAGATAAAAAAGCTTCTTCAGGTTTGATCTCCGATTTAAAAAACAGCAAAGAGACTATAAAGGTTCGTGGGGTATATTGATGCTTTATGATTTTATTTTACCAATATATATCCAAGCTTCTTTTCCGGATTCAAATTTTTCCATCACACGTACATAATCAGACACTTCATACTTATCGGTAGCTTGTAATTCTTCTTCAGTAATTTCAAAAATCATTCCTTTAATGACATCGTTTTTATTTCCGGAACAGACAGCAACAGGATGAATATGCTTACCACTTTTACGAATTACTTCAATGTCTGTAATTACTAAGTCTTCAATCCTATAGCCATTCAAGAAATCGTTACTGCCTTTTAGTTTTCGGCCATAATTTTCAAGTTGAACTTGCTCAAGTTGCAAAGTACCATAAGAAAATAAATAATGATGCATGGAGTAAATATGTTGCGGCAATATTAATACTAAGCCGATAAAAGTCCGTTGTTTTTTATTATTTTCTATGCATAGATTAACCTGCTTGTGTAACATTTTAGTCATCTGAATCGTCTTGTTATTGGTTCTCAGAAAAGCATAAAACCGATATTTTAATAATCAAGTTTAAATTTTTATGACTGATTTTCAATATGATACAATTTTTTATACTACTATGTGTTGCATAGTACTGTCTTATAAATATATCTTTGCATCGCAATAATCAATAAAAACATATACAGATGAAACGCTTTAAAATTTTAACCGTCATTTTAGTTGCAGCTATATTGCCTGCATTTGCACAAAACTCACAACCACCCGTAGTTGTTCCTGCATATATCAGTCAGGGTGAGGTGATGCCATACCAACAACTTCCGGAAGTCATCATTACTCCCAATGCTACTGAACAAAAAGCTGTTCAATTACCTGTTGTAACTATTACCGCAAATAAAATCAACCAACAAATTTATCCTGCAGTAAAGTATGGCAACAACTATATTGCTTCCATCACTATTTCACCAATAGATGTGGTGTCACATCAGCAGAAAAGAACCTTTGCATCGCTGTTTTCTTTTCTTCGTTACTTTAGCCGCTAATAAATTTCAATAGTATTTGCTTGCTTTTGTGCATTCAGATAATGTAATACAACAAAATTTCTGCTAATGAAACTCACCATAAAAGGTCTGACTAAAACGTATCCTAACGGAGTGCAGGCACTCAAAAACATTAACCTCGAGATAAAGAACGGCCTTTTTGGTTTATTAGGCCCAAATGGTGCAGGTAAATCGTCACTGATGCGCACAATAGCTACATTGCAAAATGCAGACAGTGGTAATATTTTTTTAGATGATTTAAATGTACTTGAAGATAAGGAAGAAGTAAAAAAAATATTGGGTTATCTGCCTCAGGAATTTGGTGTATATCCAAACATTTCTGCTCAGGAATTATTAAATCATCTGGCATTATTAAAAGGTGTACATCTTAAAAAAGAGCGAGATGAAGTAGTGAAAAGCCTATTACTGCAAACTAATCTCTATGAGGTGCGCAATAAAAATTTAGGTGGTTTTAGCGGAGGTATGAAACAACGTTTTGGTATTGCACAGGCATTAATCGGTAATCCAAAAATTATTATTGCTGATGAACCAACGGCAGGTCTTGACCCAACAGAAAGAAATAGATTCCTGAATCTGTTAAGTGAAATCAGTGAGCAGGTAATTGTAATTCTCTCTACACATATTGTTGAAGACGTTAAAGAATTATGTTCACAAATGGCCATTATCAATAAAGGTGAGGTCATGTTTAGCGGGCATCCGGCAGAAGCAATCAGGCAAGTGCAGGGAAAAATATGGACTTGTCAGGTTGACAAACCTACTGCACGAGAGCTGATGACAAAATACAATGTAATATCACAGAAATTTAACACTGGACTGATTGAACTGCATGTTTGGAGCGAAGAGCCGCTTAACCATCACTTCGTAATTGCGCAGCCCGTTTTGGAAGATGTATATTTTTCTGTTCTTAATGGTAATCTAAAACCATAAGCCATGTGGTCTATTCTTCGCTTTGAGTTGTCGTACCGTTTCAGAAGGCCTGCAACCTACATTTACTTAGCTATTCTTTTTTTGATAAGCTTTTTGTTTGCTGCTACAGATGCTATTACAATTGGTGGTGCAGTAGGTAACATTCATAAGAATGCACCATATACCATTTATCAGGTGATGCTTATTCTCACGCTTTTTGGAACCATGATTGTTTCTGCAGTAATGGGTGTGCCTGTGTATCGCGATTACGAACATCGTTTTCATGAAATCATGTTTACCACACCCATATCTAAAGCACAATATCTGGGTGGACGATTTTTAGGATCCTACTTTACTTCACTTTTTATTTTTTTAGGAATACCTTTTGGCATCTTAACTGGTGTAATGATGCCCTGGATTGATCAGGAAATGATTGGCCCGTTTATGCTGAATGCTTATGTACTTCCATTTCTATACATCATCATCCCTAATGTGTTTATTCTGGGTGTAATTTTTTTTGCTACCGGATCGCTTTTCAGAAATCAATTGGCAATATATCTGCAAGGGATGGTTTTCTTTATTTTTTATTTAGTACTTACCTCGGCAACAGGTGATATTGAAAACAATCCTAAGTTTGCTTTGCTTGATGTGTTTGGCATCACTCCCTCATTTTATATTACACGCTACTGGACCCCCTTTGAAAAAAATCTTCAGACCATCCCATTGGAAAGTTATCTGTTGTGGAATCGTTTGTTGTGGATGGGAATTGCTTTAATCGGGGCTTTTTTTACCTTTAGGTTGTTTCAGTTTTCAAAGACCAGTCCATTTGTTTTGCGAAGCAGAAAAAATCAGGAAAAAATTAACGTTGAAAGTTTAAGTCACATCAACCTTCCTGAAACTTCAAAAGATTATTCCTTTTCAACACGATTGAGGCAATGGCTTCAAATGGTGCGATTTGATTTTTTTGGAACCATACGCTCTGTTCTATTTATTGCAATCTGGATATGTGGTGTGATTCTTATCCTTGGTCAAATGCCACAAATAGGCAAAATGTTTGGTACCACCATCTACCCTGTTACCTATGCCATCATTGATGATTTAGCAGGAAACTTCACCTTGTTTACTTTGATAATTATCACATTCTATTCAGGTGAGTTGGTATGGAAAGAGCGTGAACGCGGCATTCATCTGATAACAGATTCATTGCCTGTTTCAAGATATGCATTAATAACAGCCAAATTTTTTGCAATGTGCCTTATTGTGGCAATGCTGCAGTTGACTGTCATGTTTATGGGAATTTTAATTCAGACCTTGAAAGGATTTTATCGTTATGATATTGATGTTTATTTAAAAACACTTTTTGTCAGTCAGTATCCAAGTTTGATTTTACTTGTGTTACTTGCATTTTTCATTCACAGCATGGTCAACAACAAATTTATCGGCCATACCTTGATGATAGCCTATTTTGTAGGAAGAATGGCAGCAGCAGCTATGGGGATAACGCATAAAATGATTTGGTATGGCAACATTCCTTCGGCACCTTACTCAGACATGAATGGGTACGGACATTTTCTTTATCCAAAATACATGTTCTTGCTTTATTGGGGAAGTTTAGGACTTGTGCTTTTTATCCTTGGAGTAATGCTGCACCGCCATGGCAGTGAAATTGGAATCAAAGCACGGTGGCAAATTTTTAAACAGCAATGGCAGTACAGCAGAGGAAGAAAAATTGTTTGGTCATTACTTTTACTTTTTATTATATCAGGAAGTTTTATTTATTACAACACCAACATCCTGCATAAATTTAAAAGTGATAAAACTGTCAGACATGAACAGGCAGAATATGAAAAACGCTTTCACAAATACCTTGATTTTAATCAGCCACGCATTACAGCAGTAAATGTAAATATTGATTTGGTGCCGGAAAAAAGATATGCTGCCATTAAAGGTTATTATATCATACAAAACAAATCAGCTTTGCCGATTGATACTTTTTTAATAACATGGGCACATGAGAATATAAAAATCAACAGGTTTGGTTTTGACATTCTGGCTGATGAAGTTGAAAACTATCAGAAGCAGTTTGTTATTTATAAATTAGCTCATGCATTAAAGCCCGGTGATTCTACCAAAGTTTATTTCGACATTGAATATATTAACAATGGATTTGCCAATACAGAAGAAGAATCTGGATTGGTCAACAACGGCACTTTTATCAACAACAACTATCTGCCTGCATTTGGCTATTCAGAATCATTTGAGCTGACAGATAACAGCGATAGAAAAAAAGAAGATCTTCCGAGAAAAAATCATACCATGCGTTTGCTCAGTGACAGTGCATCGCGTAACAATACTTACTTAGCAAATGATGCAGACTGGATAAGATATGAATGTATTATCAGCACATCTCCTGATCAGATTGCCGTTTCACCGGGATATCTTCAAAAAGAATGGACACAAAACGGAAGGCGCTATTTCCATTACAAAATGGATGCACCAATGGTAAATTTCTACTCTTTTTTAAGTGCACGTTATGAAGTTTTTCGTGATTCATTTCAGGGAATTAACATTGAAATATTTTATCACAAAACACATTCATGGAACATTGAAAAAATGAATCATGCCATTAAAAAAACATTGGCTTACTGTCAGAAGAATTTTTCCCCTTATCAGTTCCGTCAGGTTCGTATTTTGGAATTTCCACGCTACGAAACTTTTGCTCAATCTTTTCCCAACACCATTCCTTTTAGCGAAGCCATTGGATTTATTTATGACGTTAGTGAAGACACAGATATAGATAATGCATTCTATGTAACGTCACATGAGGTGGCGCATCAGTGGTGGGGGCATCAGGTTTGTGGCGCCAACAGTCAGGGTTCAACTTTGATGGTAGAGAGTATGGCACAATACACAGCCCTGATGGTGATGGAAAAAGAATTCGGGAAAGATGCTATGGAAAAATTCCTTAAATACGAGTTGGATGGTTATTTATCGGGCCGTTCTACTGAAAGAATAAATGAACAAGCCATTGCAAGAAATGATGGTCAGGGATACATTCACTATCAAAAAGGAAGTTTGGTAATGTATGCAATGAAGGACTATTTGGGTGAAGATACGCTTAATGCTGCCTTGCACAGATTTATAAAAACGTATGGATTTCAGTCGCCACCCTATGTGCAAGCACCTCAGTTTGTTAAGTATATTGCCGATGCAACACCTGACAGTTTAAAACAAGTTGTCGAGGATATGTTTAACCGTATCACGCTGTTTGACCTAAAATGTGTTGAATCAAAATATAAAAAGATAGGTAACAAGTATGAGGTTACCTTGGATTTAGAGACCGGAAAGGTTTATGCAGACAGCATGGGCAATGAATCAGGTGTTAAACCTAATGACTGGATTGACGTTGGCATTATGAAATATGATGGCAACGGAAAACACACTTATCAATATTTGCAGAAACAATTATTTACAGGTGGCAGAAAAACAATTGTTGTTATTGTTGATGAAAAACCATCAAAGGCTGGCATTGACCCATTGCATAAACTGATTGACAGGAACAGTGCGGATAACATCAAGGAAGTAAAATCCTTATAATAATTTTCAGACATTGACATTTACTTTTTATCTTGGCAGCCATGCTTGAGGTAAAAAATCTTAAAGTTGTTTTTCATCAAAACTGCAACCCAGTTGTTGCTGTAAACGAATTTTCTTTTTCAATTACGTCAGGCGAAACATTAGGATTGGTAGGTGAATCAGGTTCAGGAAAAACAGTTTCATCATTGGCATTACTTGGATTATTGAATAATAAAAACGTTTCCATTAGTGGCAATGCCTTTCTCAATTTGCAACAACCTGTTGATCTTTTACAATTAACCGAAAAACAATTAACTGCCATTCGAGGTCGTCATATTGCTATGATAATGCAAGAACCTATGCAGGCATTTAATCCACTGTTTACTTGTGGGCATCAGGTAGCAGAAACAATTCGAAAACACACTGCATTAAACAAAAATGATGCAATAGAAAAAGTATTGCAGCTTTTTGAAAAAGTAAAGTTGCCAAATCCATTGCAAATCAGTAAGCGTTATCCGCATCAACTTTCAGGAGGGCAGCTGCAACGTGTTGCCATAGCAATGGCGATTAGTTGTAATCCATCACTCCTAATTGCTGATGAGCCAACAACAGCCTTAGATGCCTCGGTACAAAAAGATATTCTTGTTTTACTGCAACAATTACAGTCAGAAAATAACATGAGCATGCTTTTCATCAGCCATGACCTTGAAGCAGTAAAACTAATTGCTCATCGTACCCTTGTGGTTCATGCAGGGCAAATTGTTGAACAGGGAAAGACAGAAACACTATTTGCACATCCTATACAAGATTATACAAAAGAGCTATTACAAAGCCGGCTTTCAACATTCAAAAAAAACAGTGTTATCGGTGAAAAGATTATTCTTTCAGTAGAAAATTTAAATAAAAGTTACAACCAACGGCAAGGACTATTGCGCAGTCCGAAAAATATTACAAATGCAGTTGACAATATCAGCTTTACCATAAAACAAGGTGAAACTTTAGGCATTGCTGGTGAATCCGGCTCCGGAAAAACTACATTAGCTAAACTATTACTGCGATTGATTGAAACTGACAGTGGCAAAATAAAATTAAACGAAGAAGATCTTACGCACTACCCGATTCGTACCAAACAGGAATGGCGAAAAAAAATCCAGGCTGTATTTCAAAATCCGCATGGGTCACTCGATCCGGAAATGACGGTGGGCAGACAACTTACTGAAGTGATGCAATTGCATGATTCACCACAAAATGCCACAATTGTTAAAAACAAAATTATTGACTGGTTTGAAAAAGTAGGATTAACGGAACAACATTTCAATAGATTTCCACATGAGTTAAGCTCCGGACAGAAGCAACGATTATGCATTGCCCGTGCTTTGATTCCTGCTCCCGATTTGCTTATCTGCGATGAAGCTGTGAGTGCACTTGATGTTTCTGTTCAGGCTAAAATTCTTGAATTGATAAACAGTCTGCAACAACAATTTCATTTCGGATGTATTTTTATTTCACACGATTTGAAAGTTATCCGTCAGATGTGTGATAATGTTTTGGTGATGAAAGATGGCAAAGCCGATTGTTATTTAGAAACAGAAAAATTATTTAAGCAACCTCCTACCACATACTCAGAAATATTATTAAAATCAATTTTATAAAAATATGGTAACCATTCGCAAAGGAACTCCAGCTGATGTTGCACCGGCATTTCGTCTAATAAAAGAATTGGCAGAATATGAAAAAGCTCCTGAACAGGTTATCAACACCGTTGAACAAATGCTTAAAGACGGCTTTGGAGAAAAACCAATTTTTGATTTGTTAGTTGCAGAAACAGAAAATAATATTGCAGGCATTGCTATTTACTTTATCAAATATTCAACATGGAAAGGAAAGTGTCTTTATTTAGATGATATTGTTGTGCAAGAATCGCTCCGAGGAAAAGGAATAGGTCAGAAATTGTTTGATGCTGTAGCGGCAGAAGCCAAGTTACTAAACTGCCAACAGTTGCAATGGCAGGTACTGAACTGGAATGAGCCTGCAATTAATTTTTATAAAAAGTACAATACTGTCTTTGATGATGATTGGATCAATTGTAAAATTATTCTATAGTTCTTCTTGGGTTACATTCATTCAGGATATTTCAATTTCGCAAAGCACATTGTCATTAAACCAACATTTTACTGACAAACAAGGAATAGCATCAGAAATTAAGGCAGATTTTTCTTGATTAATCTTAATGGCAGATTGTTTGTAAGGTAAAACACATGCATCCGGAAGCACGAAAAATTTTTAAAAGCTTTACTGTACCACTCCTCCTATCACTTTTAATGATTGGTGTAAAAGTTTTTGAAGTCTTATCGCATACCGATTTAGGCGTGTATGGAGTATTACCAAGACAAATAAGTGGATTAAAAGGAATATTATTTATTCCATTCCTTCATGCCGACTGGGAGCATTTGTTCAGTAATGTTATTCCACTGTTAGTGACCGGTAGTATGTTATTTTATTTTTACAGGGAAATGGCTGTGAAGGTAATATTGCTTATCTATATATTAAGTGGCTTTTGGCTGTGGCTTGGAGGACGCGAAAACTATCATATTGGTGCCAGCAATATTGTTTATGGCATTACGGCATTTTTATTTTTAAGCGGCTTTATCAGAAAGCATACAGGGCTTATTGCTGTTTCACTGCTTATGGTTTTCTTATACGGTAGTTTAGTTTGGGGACTTTTTCCTGTGGTTCCAAAAATTTCGTGGGAAGGGCATTTATTTGGTGCCCTGTCCGGAATACTTTGTGCAATAGTTTTCAGAAAGGAAGGTCAGCAGCAGGAAGTTTATGAGTGGACTGATGATGATGAACCCTTTGATGACCATGAAAATGATGATAATGCACCACAGTCATCATTAAAAATTGTTTATTCGTACAAAAAATCAGACGAGAAAAATGGCACTGAAGAATCTTGAGCACATAGGCATTGCAGTTAAAAGTCTGCAAATTTCCGATCCTTTATTTGAAGCATTAATTGGTTGTCCACCTTATAAAAGAGAAAGCGTTGTAAGCGAAAATGTAATTACTTCATTCTTTCAGTCGGGCGAAACAAAGGTTGAACTTTTAGAAGCTACTTCACCGGAAAGTGCTATTGCAAAATTTATTGAAAAACGTGGTGAAGGAATTCACCATATAGCCTTTGCTGTTGATGATATTAAAGCAGAAATGCAACGACTTAAACAGTCAGGTTTTACACTCTTAAACAGTGAGCCCAAGAAAGGTGCCGATAATAAATTGGTTTGTTTCCTTCACCCTAAGTCAACCAATGGTGTGTTGGTAGAATTGTGTCAGGAAATTAAATCTTAAAAAGCAGAGAGCATTGCCATCAGTTCTTTTTCAATTTCCATGGCATGGTCATGATGAATGGCATTCATCCCTACCTTTTGTGCACCTAATGCATTATTCAGATTATCATCAATAAAAACTGTTTCGGCAGGAACTACACCACTGTCTTTAATCACATCAGTAAAAATTCTTTTATCGGGTTTGCGTGTTCCCATCTGAAAAGAATAGTATGTTTTTTCAAACAGTTTCTCAAAACGGTCTTTACCAAATGTTTGATTAAGACTCTTGATAAACGCTGCATGATGAATAATGTTGGTATTACTCAACAAATAAATATTGTACTTATCACCAAGTTCGCTCAGGAAACTAAATCTTTCAGGATTCAGCTCACCAAGCAAGGCATTCCAGGCATAATCAATTTCTTCGTCAGAAAGCGGGCGTTTATAATGCTTTCTTATTTCGCTGCGAAATGCAGAGGCAGGAATAAGTCCCTTTTCGAAATCATCAAAAAACTTGGCTTGCTTATTTATTGAATACAGTTCTTCAAAATTATCCAACCCCATTTTAGCAAACTCAATTGCGGTCTTTTCAGTATTTATCGGAAGTAACACCCCACCAAAATCAAAAATGATATTTTTAATCATTCTCTTTCTATCTTTTGTTTATTGCGTGCAAAAATATACTTTTGCAGCCCTCAAAGTTCATTTAAATTATAATTCTTTTCGGGCCCATAGCTCAGTCGGTTAGAGCAACAGACTCATAATCTGTGGGTCCCTGGTTCGAGCCCAGGTGGGCCCACTTAAGGACAATTACTCATTTCAGTCGGTTGTCCTTTTTTAATTTTATTATTGAATGTGTTATTTACAAATAATTTAAAAATAATTTGTTTGTTTCAGGATCATTTCCCACTTTTACAAAGCGGAAAATGAATGCCGCACAAAAGAAAGATGAATCATTAAAATGAATAAATAAAGTAGAATAAAATTGTAAAAAAATATTAGCGTTTCGCTTTAAAATTCCTGTATCGGAAAGGTCTAATTTTTCAATTACCACAGGAGAGTAAAAGTGGAAACGCCTGTGTAAAACGCGGGCGTTCCTTTTGCTTCGTGGTAAGGGATTAGACCCCCTCCGATACGAGCACTGGAATCAGCCCGCGTTTTATTTTTTATTCAACCCCTACAAACTCCAAAACATTACTGTACTTTAGTCACACCCAAAAAACCAAATAATATGAAAAACCAAATCCAAACAACTGCAATAGCCCTTTTGCTCTGCATGTTTACATTCTTTACAAGGGCGCAATCACAAACAGTAAATATTGCCTTAACACTACCGCCCGACACCATAGGTGCCTGCGAGAGCAATGTTTACTCACTTTCATTGTCCGGAGCCACAGGTGCAAGG
>DKKR01000063.1 GCA_002455375.1 Bacteroidetes bacterium UBA6661 | reverse complement strand
TTAATATATAACTCATCAGAATTTTTTGTAACAGAATATTGTTCACCAACGCCAACAATCCTTATCGAGTTGAACCCCATATCAGCAATGAGTTGAAAATCATTTTTTAATTCTTCCAGACTTGAATCTTTGTTTGTGAAACGGTAACGATTACCTTCATCATACCCTTTATATGCCGATGGCCAAAGCTGTTGTCCGTCTGTTTGCAATGCCACACGATAATTCACCGCCAACGGAAAAAATGGCTTTCCGTTTAAATAAAATTTCTGGTCTTTAATGCTTACGAAGCCGGCCTTATTGACTTCAGCAACTTTTTGTTTACATCCTTGCGGCACTATTGCCACGACAAAAATGAATACAGTTAGGAATAGGAGTTTTATTTTTTTCATTGATCTTATGTTAAGTAATTACTACCACATTGCACTATCATTATATCTTTCAACAAAACGATACATTTTTTTTCTTTTTTGCTTCCATGATTTTAATGCCATGAATTCATCGTAAAGAGCTTTGTTGTCTTCAATGGCAAGGGCTACATTTTCAGGAGTAAATTCATCTATTTTGCCGTTAGCTAGAATAAATAAATTGATTTGTGAAGTATATTTAGCTTCTGTTACCACAGGTGCTAATCCTGCTTTTAAATTAGGATAGCTCTCTCTGAAAACAGAAACCGCACCAGAGGTAGAAAACTTATGAAAGCGATCGTTTAAAAAAATGTAAGGTATTCCGTTTTCGACATAGCCCCAAAGGCTGTCGCGATTAACTTTTTGTTTGTCGCCTGCTGATGTGGCATAATATAAGTTTTGCGTATTGGCCCACTTGCTTATGCTGAAAGCAGAAGAGTCATAATAAGATTTGATGAGTTGTTCTTTTTTAATAGTGGGTCTGTTACTCTTTAAATCTTCATAACTAAGATAAACACCATCGTTGAAGTGATTGTGATGTATGGTGTCAGTACTTGCCGCATCTTGACCAAAGGTTGTGCCGGCAGCAAAACACAGTGTTAAAAATAAACTAAAAAATATCTTCATACTTTGTTGGTGATGTGCAAAGAAACAAAAATCAGTTCTTATAAATATTAATTATGGTTGCATAAATTGAACCTCATGAAGGTGAGCATAAACTCCTTTCTTTTGCAATAAAATCTGATGGTTTCCGTCTTCGACAATGCTACCTTTTTGTAAAACAATGATACGGTCGGCCTTTTCTATTGTTGATAAACGATGGGCAATAATAATTGAAGTACGGTTTTTTGTGAGCACTTCCGTTGCATTTACCAAAAGCTGCTCTAACTTACTGTCAACACTGCTTGTTGCCTCATCGAGAATAATTAGTTTAGGATGATGTGCCAGTACTCTGGCAAATGACAACAACTGCCTCTGCCCGGTACTGATTAACCCTCCCCTTTCACCCGGATTGTAATGAAGCTGACCGGGTAACTTTTCTACAAAATGCCAAGCTCCTGTTTGCTTCAACAAGGCTTCAATCACAATGTCATCTTGTTCTTTATAGAGTGTAATATTGTTTTTTATGCTGTCAGAAAAAAGAAAGACATCCTGAAGGACTACACCAATAGCATTTCTCAGGCTGTATAAATCATATTCTCTGATATCAATGTCATCAATTAAAATCCGGCCTTTTTGAATCTCATACAAGCGGTTAATTAAGCTAATGATGGTTGTTTTTCCTGCACCGGTAGCACCAACAATTGCCACAGATTGTCCTGCAGGAATAGTAAAAGAGAGACCACGCAATATCCACTCCTCATTTTTATAAGCAAACCAAACATCCCTGAATTCAATTTTTCCGATTATTTTATCTGCACTTTTTTGCCCTGAGTTGACTTCTGTAAATGGTTCATCAAGCAGCTTGAAGACTCTTTCTGAACTAACCATGCCCATTTGTAATGTGTTAAACTTATCTGCAAGCTCACGAATGGGTCTGAACAACTGGTTGATGTACTGTATAAATGCTACCAGCAAGCCAAGGCTGATAGAACTTTGAAGTACATTTAAACCACCATACCATACAATTAGTCCAATAGAAACAGCTGAAAGAATTTCTACAACCGGAAAAAACAAACTGTAATACCATATTGATCTGATATTTGCATCACGATGCTTAGCATTTATGTCATAAAACTTATTTAACTCCTCTTCTTCGCGGTTAAAGAGTTGTACAATACGCATGGCAACTAAATGCTCCTGAACAAACTCATTTAATTTTGCTACCTGTATGCGCACATCATTGAAAGTTTTTCTGATGTTTTTCTGAAACACTCTGGTAGCAAGCAGCAGAACAGGGATAGTTGATAATGAAATTGCAGCAAGTAAGGGATGGATGTAAAACATTACAGCAATAATTACCACTACCTGAAGCATATCACTGATGATAAGAATCAACCCGTCTGAAAAAATATCAGCAATGGTTTCCATGTCGCTTACCAATCGTGTAATTGTAATCCCAAGCGGAGTTTTATCAAAATAGGCAAGCCCAAAAGCGCTCACTTTCTTAAACAAATTATTACGCAATGAAAGAATTACTTCCTGCCCAAGTCGGTTTGTTAAAGTTGTATATACAAACTGAAGCAGCGACTGTAGTAGAAGAACACCAAACATGAATGCAACAGTACGTGTAAGACCTTTGATGTCATGTTTTGCAATGTCAATATCAAGTGCCTGCTGTGTAAGCCAGGGCCGTAAGGGTGCCAGTACGGCAAGCAATACAGTGATAACCACTGTAGCTACAAAAAGAAACCGGAAAGGCCTTACATAGAACATAATCCTGTTCAATACCTTCCAGTTAAATGCAGTTCCGCTTGTTGACATTATTTTTTGAATAGGATGCAAAATTGACACTCTTATTGATTAGTTCAAAATGATATGCTCTGTTTCGGCAGGTAAAGTTCATCTGTAATTGCTATTTTTGCGCGATAATGACAATGAAATCTACTGTAGCTTTTCACACCTTAGGCTGTAAATTAAATTTTGCTGAGACTTCGACAATTGGCCGTCAGTTGCAAGATGCAGGCTACAAAAAAGTGTCATTTTCAGATGCCGCAGATATTTATGTCATCAATACCTGTTCAGTTACTGAAAATGCTGACAGAGAGTGCCGGCAACATGTAAACAGAGCTTTATTATCAAACCCCGAAGGTTGTGTTATCATAATTGGCTGCTATGCACAGTTAAAACCGGATGCAATTGCCGCAATACCGGGTGTTAGCCTCGTATTAGGAGCAAGTGAAAAGTTTAACATTCCACATTATTTACAAAAGCTTAAAAAGAAGTCAGAAGCGCAGGTTTTTTCTTGCGACATTGCCGAACATCATCAATTTACAAGCAGCTATTCCGAAGGAGACAGAACACGTGTTTTTCTGAAAGTGCAGGATGGTTGTGATTATGGCTGTACTTTTTGCACCATACCAATGGCACGTGGTGCAAGCAGAAGCAATACCGTTGAGAATGTTATTGAAAATGTAAAACAAATTGTTAATAGAGGTGCCAAAGAGATCGTACTGACAGGGGTTAACTTAGGAGACTTTGGCAAACTTCCCGGTGAGAAAAAGCACACAACAGAATTTTTTCAGTTGGTTTCTGCATTAGATGCTTTAGATGCTGATATCCGATTCAGAATTTCGTCTATAGAACCAAACCTATTAACAGATGAAATTATTGAACTGGTAAGCCAGTCAAAAAAATTTATGCCTCATTTTCACATTCCTTTGCAGAGTGGCTCTGATAAGATTCTGAAACTGATGCGCAGGCGATATTTAACTTCACATTATACAACACGGATAAATAAAATTAAAGCGTTAATGCCCGATGCCTGTATTGGCGTTGATGTGATTACCGGATTTCCCGGTGAATTAGAAGAAGATTTCCTTCAGACATATCAATATTTGAATGAAGCCGACATTTCTTACCTGCATGTTTTTACTTATTCCGAAAGAGCAAACACACCTGCTATTGAAATGAAACCTGTTGTTCCGATTGCAGAACGAAAGAGAAGAACCAATATGCTGCGCATACTTTCAGAGAAAAAACTCGGAATATTCTATCGTTCACAACAAGGCAGAACAGCCAAAGTACTTTTTGAACACGAAGACAAGAATGGAATAATGTCAGGTTATTCCGAAAATTATGTAAGAGTTACCACACCTTTCAATAACCAAATGGTAAACAGAGTGACAGAATGTATAATCGGTGCAACCGACAATGACAGTCATGAAGTTAACTGTACAATTTTAGAATCTATCCCGGCTTAATAATTTCTGTCCATGTACCCTACTCTATCCGATGCACTCCATGATTTGCTGGGCATAAACATCCCATTGCCAATACAAACATTCGGGCTCATTTTGGCATTATCATTTTTTCTGGCTGCATATATTTTGATTTTAGAGTTTAAGCGTAAAGAGCGAAATGGTTTATTAAAGTCTTTCACCGTTACAACCATTAAAGGAAAACCTGCGTCAACTTCAGAGTTGTTTTGGTCAGGTGCTGTGGGATTTTTAGTTGGCTTTAAATTGCTCGATGCCATTTTGAATTACAGCGACCTTGTTAATGATCCACAAGGATTTTTATTATCATCAAGAGGCAATGTCATTGGAGGGATATTACTCGGTGCATATTCGGTGTGGAGCAAATACAAGGAAAAAGAAAAACAAAAATTAGCAGTTCCCCAAACTGTAACAGAAGTTGGCTACCCACATCAGTTTGTAATGAATATTACCATTGCAGCTGCCGTAGCCGGGTTAATAGGCGCTAAAATATTTCATAACCTTGAGAATATTGATGATTTTCTTAAAGATCCTGTTGATGCCTTGATTTCATTCAGTGGATTGACATTTTTTGGTGGATTGATTTGTGGTGCTTTAGCAGTGATTTGGTATAGCAGCAAGAAATTAAATGTTCCGCCATTAGTGATGTGCGATGTTGCAGCACCTGCCCTAATGCTGACTTATGGTACAGGAAGATTAGGTTGCCACTTTTCTGGTGATGGTGACTGGGGAATTGTAAACACATTAGCAAAGCCATCTTGGTTTCCTTTTCCTGACTGGATGTGGAGTTACAACTATCCGCATAATGTAATTGGCGAAGGTGTTCCTATTGAAGGTTGTGTTGGTAAACATTGTTTTGAATTGATACCACCGGTATTCCCAACGCCACTATATGAAGCGATTGCATGTATTCTTCTTTTCTTTATTTTATGGAAACTACGAACAAGAATAGTAACCCCCGGTGTTCTTTTCTTTGTTTACTTGCTTTTCACAGGTGTAGAACGACTAGCAATTGAACAGATCAGGGTCAATACAAAGTACCACATATTTGGAAAGGCTATTACACAGGCAGAGCTCATTGCTGTTGCATGTATTATTGTTTCAATCGTTGGAATTACGCTTTTAAAAAGAAAAAATTCCGGTTCGTCTTAAAGCTTATTGACTTTAGACTAATAATGTGGTATTTTGGTCAAAATTTTTAACCAAAACCTTTTCATGCTCCATAAAAGTTTTTTTACGGCAATAGTTTTTTTGTTTCTGTCAACCTCACTTTTTTCGCAAAAGCGAATCAAAATTCCCGTACTGGATTATGGTTCTGTTGATGAGTTTGTACTAAAATTAAAACCAGAACAATGCGTTAACATTGATACATTAGCTGCTGTCATAAGCAGAGAATTTGACCGTCCACATTTTCGTTTCAGGGCTGCATTCAGATGGGTAACTGAAAACGTTGCGTATGACATAAAAAACAAACGTCATCCGCAGAAATCAAATAGCAATGCCAACGAAGTTTTTAAAAACAAAACAGCATTAGCTGAAGGCTATGCAAATATTTTGAATGCCATCTGCGCTAAAATGAATATCACATGCCTATCGGTAAATGGCTATTTGAGACAAAATGAATTCCCCGGAACAAAAATTAAAAAACCAAATCATATCTGGAATACAGTAAAACTATATGATAAATGGTATTTGATGGACGTGATGATGGCAAGTGGTTATTTTGAAAATGGTGATAAGATTTTTACAAAACGCTTTACTGAGAGATATTTTGCATTGCATCCGCGTCAGGTAATTCTGACACATCTTCCATTAAATGGAAACCGTCAATATTTAGATACAATTGTTGATAAGAACACTTTTCTCAGGTATCCTAAAGTTTATGATTTCTTTTTTGATAACGGCATTTATGCATTAAGACCTGCCGATGGTGTGATACCTGTTTTCAAAGGACTGAAGAAACGCTTTTATTTCAAATCAATGGATAGCCTTGCTATTGGTAAGATTGAAATTCGTGACGGAAAAAAATCAGAGAAGATTCAAAATACATTTACTCAGGTTGATAGTCTGTTGTATTTTGACTATGTATTTGAGTCAAATAAGAAAAGAACATTGGAAGTTTTTGTTGATGGGCTACCTTTATGTACTTATTTGATAGTTCCTGATAAAAAGAAAAAACGGATAGAAGACTAACTGTTGTAATATCCGATTATCCGAATTTTACAGAAGTCATATTGATTGAACCGGCAACTAACTTATCGTTAAAAAATTCTGCATTTTCATTTTTTTGTTGCAACCCGAGAATATACATTAACGGAAAATAATGATCCGGTGTGGGTACAGCCAGTAATGCAGATTTACTAAGAGAAGTATAATTAATCAGTGCCTGATGATTGTTATCTTTAATTTTTGATTTAAAAAGTTGATGCATTTCAAGAGCCCAATCATAACCAAATCCAACTTCATCAATTTTGTCCCATGCAATTTTTCCGAGATTGTGAACCATATTACCGCTTCCTATTATCAATACCCCTTTTGTTCGAAGTGATGCAAGTTCTTTTCCCAGTTGATAATGAAAGGATGCCGGTCTATTAATGTCAATGCTGATTTGAAGCACAGGAATATTTGCATCAGGATACATTCGTCTGGTTACAGTCCATGCACCATGATCGAGCCCCCAATCGTGGTCTAATTCTGCATTTACTGATTTGATCATATTTTTTGTTTCCTGTGCCAACTCCGGACTTCCTGGTGCATTGTATTGCACATCATAAAGTTCTTTTGGAAATCCACCAAAATCATGAATGGTTTTAGGGCTTTTCATTGCAGTTATCCAAGTGCCTTTTGTAAGCCAATGTGCAGAAACAATAACAATTGCCTTTGGAATGGGTAACGATTGACCTAATTTTTTCCATTGATTACTGAACTCATTATTTTCAATGCCATTCATTGGAGAACCATGACCGATAAATAACACAGGCATCTTATCGGAATTACTCAGGTCATCAGTAATATTTTTAAAAGAACTTAAAGTTCCAATAGCTCCAATGCCTGCAATTGATGATAAAAATTCTCTGCGATACATTTGATTTTTAGTAAATATTGATAACGTTTACAGCTTAAACATTGTTTACTAGTAACAATCAAGAATCAGTAAATGATTGTCTGAATTAAGTAGCCAAAAAAGAGATATGCAAAGACTAATTTTTAAACATGCTCAGTAGCTGACCAATGGTATCTTTTAATTGTCTGCGGTCAACAATTTTATCTAAAAAACCATGTTCAAGAACAAATTCTGAAGTCTGAAATCCTTTGGGTAAATCTTTACCTATTGTTTCTTTCACAACACGCGGTCCGGCAAATCCAATCAAAGCTCCGGGTTCACCAATGTTTAAATCACCCAGCATGGCAAAAGATGCTGTTACACCACCCGTTGTTGGGTCTGTAAGTAAACTGATATAAGGCAAGCCTGCATCTGCAAGTCTTGTTAGTTTAGCAGATGTTTTAGCCATCTGCATCAGGGAAAAGGCTGCTTCCATCATACGGGCACCACCTGATTTGTTAATAATCATCAATGGCATTTTATGCTGAATACTGTAGTCAATTGCTCCTGCAATTTTTTCTCCCATTACAGAGCCCATGCTTCCACCAATAAACTGAAAGTCCATGCAAGCAATAACTAAGTTGTTTCCGTTTACTTTACCAACAGCAGTACGCATAGCATCTTTCAACTTTGTTTTAGAAATGGTATCACGCAAACGATCGGTATATTTTTTTGTATCAACAAAACCTAATGGATCAGCAGAGGTTAGTGCTGCATTAAATTCTGTAAACTGATTATCATCGAAAAGTATTGCAAAATATTCTTCAGAACCTATTCTGTCATGATAATTACATTTCGGACATACATATTTATTTTCTTCATGCTCCAATGATGGAACAATAGATTTGCATGTAGGGCATTTATACCATAATCCCTCAGGAGTTTCCTTTTTCTCTTTGGTGGAAGTGGTTATACCTTCTTTAATTCTTTTAAACCATGTCATGTATGAATCAGTTTACGTTAATGATATGTTGGGTCTATCAACTGATGTACTGTTTAAAATTTTATGCTAATGTAACTTCTTTTGAAAGATATACATCCTGAATGGCATTTAACATTTCAACACCATCTTTGAACGGCTTCTGAAATGCTTTACGTCCCGAAATTAATCCCTGCCCACCGGCTCTTTTATTGATAACTGCTGTTGTTACTGCTTCTGCCATATCTGTTGCACCTTTTGATTCACCTCCTGAGTTAATTAATCCCATACGTCCATTATAGCAATTTAACACCTGATAACGGCATAAATCTATTGGATGGTCAGAAGAAAGTTTAGTATAAACATCCTTATGTGTTTTACCGAAATTAATTGCTGTATATCCACCATTATTTGTAGGTAGTTTTTGTTTGATGATATCGGCCTGTATGGTTACTCCAAGATGATTTGCCTGTGCTGTTAAATCGGCAGCAGTGTGATAATCTACACCATCTTTTTTAAAACCGGGATTACGTAAATAACACCAGAGAATTGTTGCCATTCCCAATTCGTGCGCACGTTCAAAGGCTTGTGCAACTTCTACTATTTGTCTTGAAGATTCTTCACTTCCAAAATAAATTGTTGCGCCTACTGCCACTGCACCCATGTTCCAGGCTTCATCAACAGTACCGAACATTATCTGATCAAACTTATTTGGATACGTCAGAAATTCGTTATGATTGATTTTAACAATAAATGGAATCTTATGAGCATACTTCCGGGAAACAGATGCCAGTACTCCATAAGTTGAAGCAACTGCATTACATCCGCCTTCAATGGCTAACTTGACAATATTTTCCGGATCAAAAAACATTGGGTTTGGAGCAAAACTTGCTCCTGCTGAATGCTCTATGCCTTGATCAACAGGAAGAATAGACATGTAGCCTGTATTCGACAATCTACCATGATTATAAAGTGACTGTAAACTACGCATAACCTGATTGCTTCGGTTTGACGGGATAAAAATGCGGTCAACAAAGTCATTGCCCGGCTGATGTAATGTTTCCTTTGGAACCGTTTTACAAACGTGATTTAATAATTTATCGGCATCCTTGCCAAGTAATTCGGTAATTTTGTTCAACATATTATGCGTTTAAATATCAGTTAAGTGTGGCAAAACTACATTTTTTTTTATTCCATGCCATCAGACTTGTACTGTTCTGTACTTTAATATTTTTGCTTAAAATAATTTGAAATGAAAATAGTAATTCCTGTTGCAGGTATTGGAACCAAGCTTCGCCCACATACACATACACAACCTAAAACATTGGTACCTGTTGCTGGTCATCCCATTCTGGCCCACATCATTGATTATTTTGTGCAGTCCGGGTATGATGAGTTTGTATTCATTATCGGATATATGGGTGAAAAAATTGAAGAGTTTGTAAAAAGCAAGTATCCTTCTCTAAAAGCGGCATTTGTAGTGCAAGAACCACGCGAGGGCACCGGCCATTCTGTTTGGTTTGCCCGAAACCTTGTTCATGCAGAAGATGAAATGCTCATTGTATTGGGTGATACTATTATTGATTTTGATATTAATGTTTTTAAGCAATCCGAACAATCACTTTTAGGAGTAAAAAAAGTAGATGATCCACGCAATTTTGGTGTCGTTGAACTAAATGATGATGGCTTTGTTTCCAAATTACATGAAAAACCGGTAATACCAAAGTCAAACCTTGCACTTGTAGGAATCTATTTTATTAAACAAGCAGGGCATTTGTTTGAAGCATTGAATTACATCATTGAAAATAACCTGAAAACAAGAGATGAATATCATCTGACTGATGCCATGATGCGAATGATTGAAGATGGTGAGAAAATTAAAGTCTTTCATGTGGGTAATTGGTTTGATTGTGGAAACAAGGATAGCCTGCTTGAAACAAATGCAATTTTATTAGACAGAATTGCAGAAACAAATCCTAAACCACAGAAGTTCCCAAATACTATCATCATTCCACCCGTGAGTATTGCCTACAATTGCGATATCTCCGATTCCATTATTGGCCCGCATGTTTCTATTGGTGAGCATACCATTGTAAAATATTCTATCATTAAAGATTCAATTATTGGCTCTTATTCGCAGTTAGAATCTGCCGTTTTACATCGCTCTGTTATTGGGAGTGATGCATTCTTGAAAGGACTAAGTCAGAGTCTGAATATCGGTGACAGTACGGAGATTGACTTTAGTTGATGTTATTAACATATTTATTGAAATTAATGGTTATATTTTATTAAAAAAAGATTGTTGTTTTGATAATTATTTTAAATAATAATCTACTTTTGATTTGTAAATTTCAAAATCAATAAAATATGAAAAAATTATTTACGCTATTAACGGCTTTAGCATTAGGAAGCCTGACATCTAATGCACAACTTATATATGACAATGGTTCAATTGTTAATCAGCCTGGTGCTGGGGCGGGTGGAGCCGATGTTTCTTCCTTACATGATGGGTTGAGTTCATTTGGTATTGGACATGCTGTTTCAAGTGGTTACCGCGTTGCAGATGATTTTATCATTCCTGCAGGCCAAACCTGGACCATTGATTCCATTGTGTTCTTAGCTTATCAAACAGGCTCGGGTAATACTTCAACAATGACAGAAGTTAACTGTGCTATTTATGATGGTGCACCGGATGTTGGAATATTGGTTTTTGGAGATCAATCTACCAATATGATGCAGAACACCTATTTTTCTAACATATATCGAACAACAGAAACGACATTTACAAATACTGATCGTCCGGTAATGCGCAATGTTATTGTACCACCATCAGCATGGAGTCTTAGTGCAGGAACTTACTGGTTAGATTGGCAGACAAATGGAACTTTGACATCTGGACCATGGGCTCCTCCATTGACCAATGCCAACACTATAACAGGTAATGGTATGCAGTTTGATGCTACCAATTCTGTATGGGGACCATGTAATGATGGAGGCACTCTTACACAACAAGGTTTTCCGTTTGAAATTTATGGCACTATTACAACCTCTATCAACAATGTTGAAGCAGAGGAAATTCTTACAGTAATGCCCAATCCTTCAAAAGGGACATTCAGAATTAATGCAGCTTTTACAGGAAAGACGAATCTGGAAATTAATGTTACAGATTTGATGGGTAAAACGGTTTATTCCAATATGCTGAATGATATTTCAGTTGTTTCAAAAACAATTGAACTAAAAAATGCCGCTAAAGGTGTTTATGTTTTAAAATTAAACAGCGATTCAGGAAAAACATTAACTAAGAAAATTGTTGTTGAATAAGTACTAGTCAAAGAGTATTTGTAAAGGGCGGGCTCAAAAGTCTGCCCTTTTATTTTAAGTTTCTTACCCGTTACTTTAACCAATTTAGATAAAGTAAAACCACATAACCATCTTCTGCCAGAACTAAACTATCGGGATATGGGTTTTCAATGAGTGAGTCACCTGCAACAACAGAAAAGTTAAAAGATTTCATTAAGGTTGAATCATCGGCAGGCGATGAAAGACTCTTTTCATAATCATAGATATCAAACTGTACGTTACTGCCAATAGCACGTAACTTATAGGGCGTGGTTAAAAAATAAGGCAAAGGCAAACTGTCGGGATTTACATTTTCAAAATGAAAGCTTTGCGCAAACACCGGATAGTCGGTTGAATCTATATCACTAAACCGATAAAACACATCTGCCCTTCCGGCAGAATCTGTACTATCAGCCACATCCCAACTGTTTCCCGATGGATCTGTTGCCGGCATTTGTGCCAAAAGTATTGCACGGATAGAAACACCACTACGTGCTCCATAAAATTGAGAAGGACCGGTGCCGGGGTCATTATAATCTTTCTGGCATGCAGCAAACATTAGTATTATTGACAAATAAAAAAGACCTGATTTGATATTCATGAGAACTAGAAACTTTGATAATTGGTGCTAAAATAAAAAAGCTGCCTTAAAGAAGACAGCTTTTAATTATTTTATATTGCAGTTATTTATTTACCGCGAACTTTACTTTCACTTGAAACGGTCAACTTTTTACGACCTTTT
Source organism: Bacteroidetes bacterium UBA6661 (assembly GCA_002455375.1). Lineage (GTDB taxonomy): Bacteria > Bacteroidota > Bacteroidia > AKYH767-A > OLB10 > OLB10. The sequence goes on along the minus strand of DKKR01000063.1, from coordinate 7,234 downwards.
GCTCTGCGTGCAGCCAAAACTCTGCGGCCATTGGCAGTTGCCATTCTTTCACGAAAACCATGTTTGTTTCTTCTCTTACGCTTTGAGGGTTGATATGTCCTTACCATAATACTTCAGTTTTTATTAATGCTGCAAAATTCTTTTTAGAGGCGGCAAAGATATAATTAATTCTTTTATACTAAAGGCAAGTAGATTATTTTTTTTTCTTTATAAAATTCTTCCTGGATAAACGCTGTAACATTTTCTGTAAACAGCTTATTTTCAAATGGTTTTAGCTCCTCGGTTAAATCGCCTCCTTTTAAGCAAATAAGGCCATTTGGGATTGATGCCTTGCTCTTAGCATTAATTTTACCCCTACTCCAATTCACTAAATCAGAAAGTGGTGCTGTTGCCCTTGAAACAACGAAGTCAACTTTCTCAGCTACTTCCTCTGCACGTTGGTTGATTACTGTTACATTAGATAATTCCAGTTGATCGGCCATAGCTTTAACAGCTTCAGTCTTTTTACGAATAGAATCAACCAAATAAAATTGGGTTTCGTGAAAATAAATGGCTAAAGGTAAGCCCGGCAATCCGCCTCCGGTACCAATGTCCATGACTTTGGTTCCACTACCAAAATCAATAAACTTTGCTATGACGAGTGAATGTAATAGATGGTGCAGATAAAATTGATCAATATCTTTTCTGGAAACAAGATTAATTTTCTCATTCCATGCTTTAAATAACTCAGCAAACAAGATAAATTTTTCCTGTTTTTCTAAAGGTAATTCCGGAAAGTAGCGTTGCAATAATGAAACTCCGCTTGACATCACTTATGGACGATGTTCTGAGTTTTTCATAATCTGATACAGAAATTCGCGTGCTCTGAATAATTGAGCCTTTACCGTTCCCAGAGGTAAATCCATGTTGGTTGCAATTTCTTCATAGCTCAACTCCTGAAAATAACGAAGCTCAATAAGTGTCCTGTATCTTGGTTTTAGCTTATCAACAACCTCACGCATGGTTTCCATTTTTTGCTTTTTCATCAGCTTTTCTTCCGGACCAATCGTATCCGATTTTATTTCCAAAGCAACATCTTCACCGTTTTCGTTTTCATAACCTTTATCAATACTCAACATTTGCTTCCTCTTTTTACGGATATAGTCAATGCAATTGTTAGTTGCTATTTTAAACAGCCACGTACTGAATGCATAGTCAGGTGTATATTGATGGATATTTTTAAATGCCTTGCCAAATGCTTCAATAGTTAAATCATCAGCATCATCACGATTATTGACCATTTTAAGTAGCATAAAATAGATAGAATCCTTGTAGCGCGACATCAATTCAGCATAGGCTTTTTGATTGCCATGATCTACTGCTTCACGAACCAACTGATAATCTACCACAGCTTTATCACTGAGGTTTGGATTAACTTCGTTTTTATTTTGTGCTGCTTTTGCAGTTTTGTGACTTTTTACTTCCATGTTTTAGTCTTTATTAAACGATTGGAGATGGCAATCAAAGGATAAACAACTGCAATCCATATATCGAATACCGGTATAAACGGAATTAAGTCGCCTTCCTTCAATTTTTTTAAGCATGAGCCAAAAATAATCATTTGAAAAACCAAACGTAAACTAAAGGCAGTTACCACATATTCAATTTTAAACTGAATTATTAACAATGCTAAAAATAAAACAAGGAATGAAATATGCGAAAAATAGTAAATGCCTAAAAGAAATTTATGTTTAAACTTATATAAACGTGAAGCACTTATATGTCTTTTCTTTTGCCTGAACCAGTCAATGAAATCCGTTTTCGGTTGTGAATAAGTAAAAGAATCGGGGTTAATCTGAACGGAAAGATTCTCTGCTGTGGCTGTATCATTAATAAAAAGATCATCATCACCGGACATAATATGTTGATGACGGGCAAAACCTTTATTCTCAAAAAATAGTGAACGTTGATATGATAAATTTCTTCCTACCCCCATGTATGGGTTCCTTGCAAGTGCAAACGAAAGGTATTGTATTGCATTAAATGCAGTATCAAATCTTATCCATTGGTTGAGAATTGATGATGTTTTAATATATGCACCATAGCCAATTACAATTCTTGTTCGTTGCTTATAGTGTTGCATCATTAGCCGCATCCACTGATTGCTTGCCGGATAGCAATCTGCATCAATCAATAACAAATGATCATATAATGCAGATTTAATTCCAATAGTTAATGCAAACTTTTTACCATGCTGATAGCGCTCCTGCTCTTTGATAGAAACAACTTTAAGATGCGTATAGGTTACAGAAAGTTCTTCAAGGTATTTTTGTGATTCATCCCATGAACAATCATTAACAACAATAACCTGAAAACGCGAATAGTCTTGCTCCAATACTTGTTGAAGATTTACTTTTAAATTTTTCAGTTCATTTCTGGCGCAAATAATAATAGAAACAGGCGGCTCAATTTCAGACATAGGTGTATTTACTGTTTTATGCAGAGACAATCGCACAAAAACAAATAAATAATAGGTTAATTGTATGGCCAAAAATATTACAAGCAAATAAAAAAGTACCAGCGAAAAATTTTCTATGGTTATAAAATGCGGTATGTGAATCAAAATAACTTTGGTGTTGATAAGCGCGCAAATGTATGAAGAGTCATTGCAGAAGGCTTTTCTATCTTTGTAAAAATATTAACAACACTTTTTGTAAAAAAACTGCATCTATGCATTTTTCTATTGAAAAATCTGATAAAGAAAGTAAAGCCCGTTCAGGCAGATTAGAAACAGCTCATGGCGTTATAGAAACTCCAATTTTTATGCCCGTTGGTACTGCAGGTACCGTAAAGAGTGTAACCCAGCGTGATTTGAAGAATGACGTGAAAGCACAGATTATTTTGGGCAACACCTACCACCTCAATTTACGTCCCGGTATTGAAGTGCTGCATCAGGCCGGAGGACTGCATCGTTTTATGAATTGGTCACTTCCAATATTGACTGATAGTGGCGGTTATCAGGTTTTTTCACTAAGCGAAACCCGAAAAATTACTGAAGAAGGTGTAAAATTCAGCTCTCATATTGACGGAAGTAAACATTTTATTTCGCCTGAGGTGAGTATGGACATACAACGCTATATCGGTGCCGATATTATTATGGCATTTGATGAATGTACGCCCTACCCTTGCGAACATAGAAGAGCAAAAAAGTCAATGGACATGACACATCGCTGGCTCCAACGTTGTATAACTCATCTAGAAAAATCGCCTGCAAAGTATGGCTATGAACAAACATTGTTTCCTATTGTTCAAGGGTCAGTATATAAAGACTTACGTGCAGAGAGTGCAAAAGTGATTGCAGATACCGGAGCAAAAGGAAATGCTATTGGTGGTTTATCGGTAGGTGAGCCGGCTGAAATTATGTATGAAATAACTGATGCTGTTACAGCTATTTTACCTGTAGAAAAGCCACGTTATCTGATGGGTGTAGGAACCCCGGCCAATATACTTGAATGCATTGCATTAGGTATAGACATGTTTGATTGTGTGATGCCAACAAGGAATGCACGTAACGGTATGCTTTTTACTGCTGAAGGAATCATCAATATCAGAAATGAAAAATGGAAAAAAGATTTTTCGCCTATTGATGAAGCCGGTTATTGTTTTGCCGATATAGATTATACGAAAGCCTATTTAAGACATTTATTTATCAGCAAAGAAATGCTTGCTGCGCAATTGGCAACGCTACACAACCTGTCTTTCTACCTTTGGTTAGTTACTGAAGCAAGAAATAGAATTAATGATGGGAGCTTTATTTCCTGGAAAAACTCAATGGTAAAAAAAGTTAGTCAGCGATTATAATACGCTATTGAAAACAAACTGTTTGTCAGCTAAATTGCAAATAATGCTTTTAACAGATTGGTTCTGATAACTTGTAATTTTAAGGTTATTTTATGATAAATTAATAAGTATTTTTAGGTCATGAAAAAAGCTTGGGAAAAAGTACCCGATTTTTTGAAGAACAAATATGCAATTTGCATCATTGCATTTGTTGTGTGGCTTGCTTTTTTTGACAAGAACGATTTTTATGCGCAATATCGTTTCAGGCAACAGTTGAATACTTTAAAGAGTGACAAAAGTTATTATGCTGATGAACTTGAGAAAAGTAAATCAGATTTGAACGAGTTAATCTCATCACCTGCCAACCTCGAAAAATTTGCAAGAGAAAAATATCTGATGAAAAAAGATGACGAAGATATTTTTGTCTTTGTAGAAAAATAATAGCCGGAATTTTTAATCCCGGCTATGCTGTCGTTTTAAATCTTCACTTCTTCCTGCGATTTTTCATTCTCAAAAACAAAGTTTTTGTTTTTATCAATATCAATCTTTATCACATCATCTTTGTTTATTTTACCGGCTAATATTTGCTTCGATAATTCGTTTAGAATTTTCTTTTGCAAAACACGCTTTAATGGTCTGGCGCCAAACTGAGGGTCGTAGCCTAACTGTGCTACCCACTCTATTGCTTTATCAGTAATTGAAAGTCTGATGTCGTTTTTGGCAAGCATATCTACGGCATTATTGAACTGAATTCGAACTATCTTTTCTATTTCACTTCGTGTCAACGGACTAAACATGATGACTTCGTCAATGCGATTCAGAAATTCGGGTCTGATGGTTTTTTTGAGTAAATCAAAAACATCACTTTTGGTTTTGGCAAAAACTTCCTCTCTGTTTGTATCATTCAATGCATCAAAGTTGTCTTGTATCAGGTGGGCACCTATATTGCTGGTCATAATAATAATCGTATTTTTAAAATTTGCCATACGTCCTTTATTATCAGTCAGTCTTCCATCATCAAGCACCTGCAAAAGAATATTGAATACGTCCGGGTGCGCTTTTTCAATTTCATCCAGCAAGATTACAGAATACGGTCTTCTTCGAACGGCTTCTGTCAGTTGCCCACCTTCATCATATCCAACATATCCCGGAGGCGCACCTATCAATCGTGACACGGTGTGCTTCTCCTGATACTCACTCATGTCAATACGGGTCATGTTGTTTTCGTCATTGAAAAGGTAGGCTGCCAGCGCTTTAGCAAGTTCTGTTTTTCCTACACCGGTTGAGCCCAGAAAAATAAATGAACCAATGGGCTTGCGCATATCCTGTAACCCGGCACGACTTCTTCTTACTGCATCCGATACTGCTTCAATGGCATCTTCCTGTCCTACCACTCTTTTATGCAATTCTTCCTCGAGGTGTAATAGTTTTTCTCTTTCACTCTGCAACATTCTGTTCACAGGAATACCTGTCCAACGTGAAACAACTTCGGCAATATCTTCACTGTCCACTTCTTCTTTCATCATGGCACCCTTGCTATGCATTTCATTTAGTTGTTCCATCAATTTTGAAAGAATATCCTCTGCTTCCCGTACCTTGCCATACCGTATTTCAGCTACTCTACCGTAATCACCGGAGCGTTCTGCCTGTTCTGATTCTAATTTCAGGTTTTCAATTTTTTCTTTAACATCCTGAATTTTTTCAACTACTTCTTTTTCACTTTGCCAGCGTGCTTTTACAGCATTACGTTGTTCATTGAGTTGTGCTATTTCTTCAGATAATTCATTTACTTTCTTTGCATCCTTTTCTCTCTTTATAGCTTCGCGCTCAATTTCAAGTTGCATAATACGTCTATTCAACTCATCCAGCTCTTCAGGAACAGAGTCCATCTCCAAACGTAGTTTTGAGGATGCTTCATCTACCAGGTCAATAGCTTTGTCGGGCAAATAACGGTCGTTGATATAACGCTGCGATAATTCTACTGCAGCAATGATAGCTTCGTCTTTTATTCTGACTTTATGATGTGTTTCGTAACGCTCTTTAAGTCCGCGCAGAATAGAAATTGCCGATTCTGTATCAGGCTCTTCAACCATCACTTTCTGAAATCGTCTTTCCAGAGCCTTGTCTTTTTCAATGTATTTCTGATACTCATTTAAAGTTGTAGCACCAACAGCTCTCAGTTCGCCTCGTGCCAGTGCAGGTTTTAAAATGTTGGCGGCATCCATAGCACCTTCTCCGGCTCCTGCACCCACAAGGGTATGTATTTCATCTATGAACAATACAATCTCCCCTTCACCACTGATTACTTCTTTCACTACCGATTTTAAACGCTCTTCAAATTCGCCTTTATACTTTGCTCCCGCAATCAATGCTCCCATGTCTAACGAGTAGATGGTTTTGGATTTTAAGTTTTCCGGAACATCTCCATTGATGATTCTATGTGCTAAACCTTCTGCAATGGCTGTCTTGCCCACACCAGGTTCTCCTATCAGAATGGGGTTGTTTTTTGTTCTGCGCGATAATATCTGCAACACCCTTCTTATTTCATCATCACGGCCTATAACGGGATCTAACTTACCGTTTCTTGCCAGTTCATTGAGATTTCGTGCATATTTATTTAACGAATTATAGGTTTCTTCGGCACTTGCAGAAGTTACTCTTTCGCCTTTACGCAGTTCGTAGATGGCATTATTTAAATCTTTGGCATTACATCCTTCTTCTTTCAATAGTTTTGCAACTTTGTCTTTACCGGCAAGCATAGCTACCAACAGATGCTCAACTGATACAAACTCGTCTTTACTTTCTTTTAGCGATGCAAATGCCTTTTGAAAAAGTTCATTCACATCTGATGAAAGATAAGTCTGTCCACCGCTAACTTTGGGATACGATTCTGTAAGCGTATTTAATTTTATGGTTAACGTATTTAGATTGACGTTCATTTTTTTCATCAGGTAGGGCACCACATGCTCGTCAACTTCAAGCATTGCTTTAAGTAAATGTCCGGTTTCTACTGTTTGTTGCCCTAAGGACTTTGCCAGAAACTGTGCTTGCTGTAATACTTCCTGCGATTTGATGGTTAATTTATTTATATCCATTATAGTTCTTTTGATGAATCACTATCACAAATTTAACCAAATCAAAAAAAATGATTTTTACAGACATTTCGTCATAAATTGAGATGGTGACCGGTCATTTTTTCAATATGCGAAAGCGAAAGACGACAATATTTCTTTTTGAAACATCAATCCGGTTTATAATTGAAAAGGTAACGAATTATATCACATCAGGATTGTGAAACTTATGCTTGGAACTCATGGTTGCAAATGTGAAATTTTTAATGACAGTACGGCACAAGTCTAATCCCGATAGTTATCGGGGTGCGCCAGTGGGGGTTGTGAAGTTGTCGTGGCGTTTT
>DKKR01000068.1 GCA_002455375.1 Bacteroidetes bacterium UBA6661 | reverse complement strand
CAGGGTTGGACATTGGGTATGCCAGGTGACAATGCCACAACAGGTCAATGGATTATTGCTTCACCTGTAGGTTCTATACTGAACCCCGGAGGTTCACCACCGGTTTATGTACAACCTCCTGTTGATCATACAAGCACCTCTAACAACCTTTGCGCAGTAACCGGCAATGCAGGTATTAATGATGGAGCCGGAACAAATGATATTGATGATGGAAAAACAACATTGCTTTCGCCCAACTTCGACCTTTCCTCCTATTCCAATCCTGCAATTTCGTACTGGCGCTGGTACACCAACGATCAGGGTGCAGATCCGGGAAAAGATTACTGGCAGGTTTCTGTGAGCAATGATGGCGGAACAACTTTTGTCCCTATAGAAAACTGTATAATTGCAGACCATAACTGGAGACGTTTTGCTTTTCGTGTTGCAGACTATGTGCAGCCTACAGCAAACATGCGATTGAAATTTATTGCTGAAGATGCCAATGATGGCAGCCTTGTTGAAGCACTGCTTGACGATATTGAAATATGGAGTGCAGAGTTGGTTGGCATTTCTGAAACACCACTATTATCGTGGTATGCATATCCGAATCCTGCCAATGAGCAACTTAATTTCGGATGGAAAGGCAATGGAACAACCGTTGATGTTAAATTATTCAACACCGTTGGACAAATAGTATATCAGCATCAATTTTCGGGTAACACTGTTTCAGAAACTGTGAGTCTTAAAGGAATGGCAGAAGGTATTTATACTTTACAGATGACAGGAGAAAATATATTTAAGTCACAGAAAGTATCTGTGATACATTAAACCTGTAACCAAATCAAAAAGCCGCTGTGTTGCAAAACATAGCGGCTTTGTTTTTTCTATACACTTAAAAAATTATTTGCCAAAAGCAGGTCTTGCCTGATGCAATGCCGGTGTGTTTTCAGAAATCTGAACTAAGTTGTTGCCTTTAAAAGCATCCCGCAAATTTTGCACAAATGAGTCCTTTGATTTTTTATCCTGACCAAGAAGCTTAAAACAAAAATCCACTTCCCCCTCTCTACCCCATGCAATTTCTTCATGAGCTATTGGCATTCCCACATCAGTCTGATATTGCTGAATAACCTGATCTAACTTTTCTTTTGCAGAAGCATCTGTTCCGGCACCAATGCTGATGAATGAAACAACAACCCTGTACATGCTATCCGGCAAATCTATACGCGGGTTTGTGGCTGCAGGCTCCTGTTTGGGCGTTTCCGCAGTTGTGNNCTGTTAAGCATATAGTTCATCGTATTTTGTTTTAGCATATTTATAAAAATAATCAAAGTTAAGCACTTCGCCCGTCACATTTTTACATAACTCATCAGCCAGTATTGTTCTTCCATGACGATGAATATTATCTCTCAACCACAATAGCAAAGGCATGGTGTTACCGTTTTGAATATGATGCATCAATCCGGAAATTTCCTTATCGGCCTGATGAAAAAATTGTGATGCATAAAAACTTCCCAAGGAATAGGTAGGGAAATAACCAAAGCTGCCGTGACTCCAGTGTACATCCTGCAACACACCTTTTGCGTCTGACGGCACATCTATATTCAGATATGATTTGTACTTTTCATTCCACACTTCAGGCAGTTGTGCAGCCTGCAAGGCCCCTGTTAAAATATCTTTCTCTATCTCAAAACGAATTAGCACATGCAGATGATAAGTAAGTTCATCGGCATTGGTACGAATGAGTGAAGGTTTAATGCGGTTTATTGCTTTGTAAAAACTTCTTTCACTAACTTCATTCAACTGCTCCGGAAAAATATTTTTTAATGTTTTGAAATTATGATTCCAGAAAAACTGTGACTTGCCTACATGATTTTCCCACAGACGCGATTGCGATTCATGAATACTTAAACTCAGATATTCTCCTGAGGGCAACCCATAGTCATCTGCAGGTAATCCTTGTTCATAGAGTGCATGTCCGCCTTCGTGAATACAGCTGCCAATCATTTCAAATAGATCATTCTCGCTGATGCGTGTGGTTACACGAACATCATTAGCAGAAAACGAAGTGGTGAACGGATGTGTGGAAATGTCCTGCCTTCCGCTTTCAAAATCATAATTTATCTGTTTCAACAGGTCTAATCCAAAATGCCATTGCTTATCTTTATTGTAATGCTTAAACAAAAAACTGTCATCGGGTTGTGACTTCTGCATCAGATGCTGAATGTAAGGAACAAGTTTCTGCCTTACCTGATTGAATACTGTTTCCAGAAAACTTGTCTTCAATCCTGTTTCGTAAAGGTTGAGATGTGCATCATACGGATGTTGTTCATAGCCCAGCAACTCCGACTCCTGCCTTTTATATTTTATCAACTCCTGCAGATGCGGTTCAAACAACTTAAAATTATTTTCTTGCTTTGCCTGCTGCCATGCATTAAAACTTTTTGATATACATTGATTGAGTGCTACCACAAATTCTGTTGTATATTTTTTCTGTTGCCTGAAAACACGATACGACTCCAGCACATTGGCACATTGCACAGGGCTGAGTTTAGTTGTGTCGTCATGTAGTTTTTCAATAATTTCTTCATAGTGGCTGTCCGTAGCCAGTTCATGAGCATATCCTGCTAATGTTGCCAGTTGTTGTGCCCGGTAATGTGATCCTTTTGGGGGCATATACACTTCCTGATCCCATTGTAAAACAGCACTGCTGTAATTGATATCAGCCATCTTCTGCTGATGTGCTACATACTTGTTATAAAGTTCAATCATTATTTACTTTTTGACAGCATATAAAATTAGAAAAAACCAACCTGTTAAAAAACATAGCCCACCAATGGGTGTAACCGGTCCCAGCCAAAACCAGGTGTTGCCGGAAACAGAAGACAAAGCCAAGCCATAAACCGAGCCACTGAAGAGTATGATACCTGTCATAAAAAATGTTGCAGCACGGTTCAGCATTTTGTTGTCTTTTGCTGCAAGGGCAACAAACAGCAAGGCAAGTGTGTGGTAAAACTGATAACGCACACCGGTTTCAAAAGCCGACAACATTTGTGGTGCCAACAACTCTTTTAATTTATGTGCACCAAAGGCGCCTAATGCTACTGCGCAAAAGCCGGATACGGTGGCAAAAATCAATATGCTGCGTTTGTTCATTCCTTAGCACCTTTCTCTCCGACAAAAACATCCTCTTCGTCTTTAAACAACACATTAAAAGTAGTGAGGCTGCCATAAATACGGGTAAGGTACTGCTGCAGGTTTACTTTGTCTTCTTCTGTCAGTTTATCGTGTGCATTGATACGTTGCTCCATCACCCGTAGGCGGTCGCGCACCATGATAATTTTGTTAAAGAAAACATCCATCGGAATTTCTTTGGGCTTTTGCGATGGGTTGTTGGGATGCAACACAACCTTACCTCCTATCCAGCGACCATGAAGCGGTACTGTTTCCTGCACGTCTGAATATTTTTTAATGATATTGGTAAACACCCGTTCCATGTCGGCAAAACTCACAGGGTCGCCCGCAGGTGGTTGAGCATCTATGACTTCAAGATTTTGATAAGTCTTGGCAACTTCAATCTTACCGCGCTCTGTAAAAACAGTAATGTAGGTTCGTGGCTTTACATTTATCACAACACCAACGCCAAATTCGGGATGTCTGATGCGTGATCCTATTCCTAATTCTTCCATATAAAAGTTTTATAAATATTATTTAATGCCTATACTGTCTAACTCTTCTATGGTAACAGATGGCGGCATGATGTTGTTTTTTAGTTTATAGGCTACCAGAGCAGCTGCTTTGGAGGCATCAGCCTCAGAAACAAACCCGCGATTACCCATTACAGCAGGAATATTGGGCTGACGTATCATCAGCCTTCCGTCAACCATGATGTTGTAGCCAAAACCCCCAACAGTACTGTCGTTCTTATAGGTCTCAACTGTAATGTTGTTGAGCAGTGGTGGAGATTGTTTTGTTTTTGCCTGTTCAGCCTTTTGTCTTTCGGATTGCCCGCAAGAAAAAATAAAACAAAGAAGTATGAACGTGCAAATGTATTTCATCATATTTTTTGGTCAAATTTAGCAACTGGGGCTTTGTTTTACAATTTTCATTTGCAGATTAAAATACACCTTTTTAAAACACACTTTCATTGAAGTATATTAAATCCTTAGCCCTTCTTCTGTTAGTGATGTCTTTATTGGTTTCTTTCAATACCAATCATCTAAACCCTCTTCATGACTATGGTTTTGAAATACCAAGCCAGCCACTTTTAAAATACAATGCAATTACAGATGCTGTTTCGGTAAACCACTGGCTTCACAACAAAAGTTTTAGTTTTGATAGTATTGGCATCATAAAAGCCAATAACAACTATAACCCTGTAAGCATTTCACAATTTGCCATTGCCTGCTACGATCAGTTTCAGAAAACTAACGACAATAGGTATAAGACGTATTTCTTAAATCAGGTTAAATACCTGATGGATAAGAAAAACTATCACGATAAAGGAGATGATGGTATTGCTTATCCATATCTGTTTCAATTTCATGACTTGAAACCTCCCTGGTATTCTGGATTAGCACAGGCAGAGGTCATTTCTGTTCTTATACGATATTACCTGCTTACCCAAGACAAAAAAGTAATTCCGGTAATTAAAAAGGTAAGAGATTTTTTGTTTTTGCCGTTAAATAAAGGTGGATTGCTGAACACCACTGCAGAAGGGAATATCTGGATTGAAGAATATCCCAACTCCAAGCAGCATTTGCATGTGCTGAATGGTTTTTTTATCACTACCATTGGCATTATTGAATATTGCAATGTTTTTCCGAATGACCGTTATGCAGAAGAAGTTAAACAAAAATGCCTGACGGCAATAAAAAAAAGTATTCCTTTTTATGAAACAGGAAGTAATTGGTTAACCTATGACAGGGGTAGCAAAGGAAGTGTTTCGAGTTGGTATATGAAAGCACAAGTGCTGGAGATGAAACAATTGTTTTTACTAACCGGTGATTCATTTTTTAAAAAACAGGAAATTATATGGGCAACCTACACCTTCGAGCGTCCGGTTGATATGCCCAGCTGTTATTTAAACTATGCCAACCTTGGTACACCGGTAAAACGAAAAGGTGATGAGTACGTACAGACCAAGGATCAATCCAATATTCTGAACCGTACATTGATTAATAAGGACTCAGCCAGTGGATTTAAAAACACATTTATCAATTATGGCTTGACTGACAATAACCCAAACACTCTTTTTGATCTGACGTTAAAGAAAGAAGTCAGTACAGCCACACTTGAGTATAGACTTAACAAAATTGTTCCTGTAAGCAGTATTATTTTTAAACTAAAATCTGACAGTGGAACCGTAAATCTTCAAAAAATAAGTTACAACAATGTTGCTGCGAAAACTATTCAGAATGTAAAACTCCAGGAACCCATAAAATTTGGGGATGAAATAATCTATCGTTTTGACACTTTTATAGAAACTGATGATTTGATATTACAATTTAACGATAAATACAAAAAAGCCGCTCAGATAACTGAGATAAAACTCACTCCTTTTGCAGGAGAAACCATGTTACCGGCATACGGATATTTTACTTCTGATGTATTGCCGGTTAACAGCAACAGCATACAAGTAACAGCTACACTAACAAGTAAACTACCCTACTTAATTTGTTACAGAACTTCAAAAGATGGGAAATTCGTAAAACAACCCTGGCAGGCAAGTGACTCTTTTTTTAGTCCTGAAAATAAAATTGAAATTGGCGATGGGCACTGTTTTGTTCAGTATATGATTATTTTTCCGTTGGATAAGAACAGGAATAAATTAACTGCTATAGAAGTTAAATACTTGAAGTTTAATGCACTATTTCAAACTTGCCTGAAGTTTGTTCTTCATCACCCGCTAAGCTATATGAGTACACCCCCTTTGCCAGTGCAAGTGGCAATTGCATGTTTTCTTTAGTGCAGACTTGATGCAACACTATCTGCCCTGTCATTGAGGTGACGGTTAAAGTTGTGGGTTTGTTTTTTAATCCTGAAACATGCAGCACTTGGGCCGACTGATTAAAATAGACTTGGGGCTTTAACGGTGTGGCTTCTGCAATAGATGTAACCTCTGACAACTCCCAGAGGTCGTTCATTTCGCCTATGGCAGAAAGACCACAACTGATATAACCTTTGTTGCCAATACTAAATCCGGATCCATGTCTTCGTCCTAAAAAAGGTAATGATGCAACTGTATCCCATTGATTATTCGCTGGGTTAAATGAATAAAAATCAGTAAAAAAATTAATACCATCGCCTCCTGTACCAACAATGCCGGTGTTATTAATAACAAACCCAACTGCACCATAGCGAGATGAACCAGGGAAATTGGATTTTTGGGTCCAACTATCAGTAATAGGATCATACTCCCATAAATCATTCATCATACTTGTGCCATCAGAACCGGTAGTAATATAACCATGATTTCCTATCGAAAAGCCGACAGCGCTCTGTCTTGCCGTGCCGAAAAAAGGATTATTTGAAGTCCATGTATCGGTATTTACATTATAAAATTTCATAATATTAGTATAAGGGTAATACCCTGTTCCGATATAGCCATTAGTACCTATTACGAATGAGATCATAGTATATACAGGGAAACTACTGTTAGCCTTCAAAGTCCACTGGTTAATATAGGGACTGTATTCATAAAAATCCGTAACTGCATTACCAGTATTAGTTACCCACCCCATCCCCACATAGCCTTTTCCATTAATTGCAAATGATCCAGCACCAAATCGAGCAGCGCCTGCAAAGTCAGCTATTTGTGTCCAGATATTTAAATGAGGATCGTATTTCCAAAAATCCTTCAACATAACACCCGCACTATTGCCAATACCCAAATACCCGAATGAGTCTGTTGCAAATGCACTTGGATAATTTCTATAACTTGATGGTAAGCTAGTTTTTTGTGTCCAAATATATTGTTGTGCGTTAATACTTTTTACAATTAAAAAAATACTTAGTCCAATTATTGAAAGACATTTCATAAATAAACTCTTTTTAATTACAAAATTACTTTATNNTACTTTATGTCTATTAAAAAACAAAGTATGTATTACACTGTCAAAATACAAATGAACCAATTGCACTAATCCAATGTCATTCTAAATCACTTCAAACTTACCTTTAATAGAAACATTATTGAAAAATACAAGATCGTAGAAATAAATACCAGACTTCAAATTTAACTTTAATTGATGATACTCTTTTTTTTCCGAACATTCAAATTTTGCAATCTCTTGACCATTTAAGTTATAAATATTAACTTCCACAACATGAGCGTCTTTGGTTTCAATATTTAAGGTAGAATTAAAATTATTAAAAAATACATTATGAAAAACTTGGTTAAAGGACGAAACTGTTGTTATATCAGCAAGTTCCCAAAAGTCATTATAATGGTTTGCGAAATCATCACGACCTAAGCCAAAATATCCCTTATTATTGATACTAAATGCATCACCAGCATATCTGGCATTTCCAGTAAAATTTATTATTGGAGTCCAACTATTTAAGTTTGGATTATATCCATAAAAATCATTAAAAGAATTCACAAAATCCCATCCACTACCTACTATCCCAAGATTGTTCATAACAAAGGATACATTCGCATGTCGTGCTCCACTTGGAAAATTCATCAATTGAGTCCAGCTATCCTGCTGTGGGTTATATGACCACAAATCATTATAATTAATTACCCCAGATGCGCCACAACAAAAGTAACCTAATCCGCCAATTGAAAAAGAAGTAAGACTTTGGCGTGCGTTACCTGGGAAGTTTGACTTCTGTGACCATGAATCAGCGATTGGGTCATACTCGTACAAATCTTTTTGTAGTCCACTATAACCGAAGCCAATATATCCATAGCTACCGATGGCTAACCCAATTGCATCATATCGCGCAGAACCGATAAAATTTGCTTTAACAGTCCAAAGATTATTAACCGGGTTATATTCATAAAAATCATTTAATGGAGTGTTGTTTATAGTCCAACCAGTACCAATATAACCTTTACCATTAATACTGAAACCAGCTGCACCATATCGACTACTTCCAGGCACATTGGCTCGTTGAGACCAAGTATTAGTATTCTGATCATATTCCCAAAAATCATTATATACAGCATTAATATTACTATTGGACCCTGTACCAAAATATCCCTTATTTCCAATGGAAAAACCGACTGATTCATAGCGTGGAGGTGCAGGCAAACTTGCCTTTTGTGTCCATACATATTGCTGGCCTTTAACACTTAATGATAATAATAATAATAATAATACAATTACTCTTTCCATTTGAAACTAATTATTTCTATTGTTGCAAATTATCATATTTTTTTTACTTTTCAAATATAATTTATTAATAGTATTTACTGTAAAAACAAGTAAAGATTTGTTAACCTTTCTTTTCTTTGAATTAAACTATACTGTCTTAGAATCCTATCGATGGAAGCGTTCGAAAGTTTTTCAATCTCTTCATTAGCTACTTCAACTAGTAATTGTTGAAGTTGGTTGATATTTCGTTGCCTTAGTACAAAGCCACACCCTGCTGCAATGTCAGGCAGGGCATTAACGTCCGACACTATGGGTATGCAACCACAAAGCATGGCCTCGCAAACGGCATTGGGGAAACCCTCGCTGAGCGACAGTTGTAAATAATACTGATGCCCGGAATACAAGTGCTGCAGTTGCCCGGTGTCTTGTGGTGGCAAACAAGTGATGTTGGGAGGTAAATTACTCAACCCCCGTCTGCCCTCAACACCCACCAGCGTGAATGTGCAGGCAGGGAGAAGTTGCGCCACCTCAACAATCATATCCACACCTTTGAGCGTATTGATATTAGATGTACCTATACCCACAGCTACGGTGATAAAAGATTGAGGCTTGCGCGTTACAGGCAAAGGGTAGAAAACAGTCTCGTCAAAACCATTGGGTATTACAGTGTATGGTGTTTGTAGGTCTTTTACAAAACAGGCAACACCTTGCTCGGGTGCTCCACTGAAGTCGTAGTGATAGGGTGCCCTAATTAAAGAGCCGTGCTTGGGCGCCAGATGTGTGGCACAGCGCACACTGACTGCCGTAAACCATGCAAGCACAGGCTTGCAGAAATTACCGTATTGCAACGATGGAAAACGGGCACAGTCTGTGCCTGCAAGAAAAATAACAGAAGGTTTTCTGAAAAGCCTGGCTAAAAGAACAGGCAAAAAACTGTGATAAGCCGCTATCTGACAAACAACTATTCTGGCAGCCGGCAGATGGTATAGCAAAAACAAAAACTGTTTTACAAAAACAAAAGGCAGCAATATTTTTTTGGATGGGTTGAAAGAAAAAGTAATTACGTTATACTGCTCCTGCATGATGCCAATATCACGCCTGACAAATGATGATGTGTTGGGAAAAACAAAAATCAGTTTTGATTTTTTCACTGTTATAACCAAATTAACTAATTCAACAATTTGTTTAATAATAAACTATTCGTACACTAAGTGTATCACTTGCTTTTCACTGCTCGGGCTTCGATACCATTTCCACCTTTCCATACAACATATTGCATCGGATTAAATGACTTTAAAATCTGACCTATCTGTTTCTCGCTTCGCAAATGTTTGTAATAATCTGTGAGCCCGTCATAGGTGTCGAGTCTCGATAAATTAAAGTTAAAATCGTAGCCCATGTTTCCGAAGGTGTTGATGTAAACATAGCAAGGAGAAATGCGGTTTAACAACAGCGTCATCAACTTATTACTGCGATATTTCCAATGTAATGGAAAGAAAAATGCCACCAATTTCTCTACGGCATTCTTAGCATTCTTCGGATTCATCCTTTTCAGAAAAAAACGATAGAACATTATTGGTTTAATAAAGTACATCCAGTCAAATGTGTAATGATCAATCACTAACAGTCCTCCCGGTTTAACCATTTTCCATAGTGCCTGAATTGTTTTTTCCGGTGATGGAGTGTGTTGAATTACTCCTAAACACAACACTATATCAAAAGTGTTTTCAGGATAGGGCAATCGGTAAACATCAGCTTGGGCAATTTGATAATTTGAGCAACTACCTATATTTTCCCTGTTCACTTCTACGGCCACACTTAAGTCAACAGAATGTACCAAAGCTCCTGCCTTGACCAAATGTTCGGTAAAACGGCCTGCACCACTACCCACTTCAAGAATTGCTTTACCTTTAACTTCTGACAACGGCATACCTAAGCACCTGATAAGCCTGTCTTTTGAAATGGTGCTACCATTAAAGCTATCAAGTTGAATTTTTGCAAAAGACTTCCATTGCAAGCCAAATGCGTTGGCGTAGTTGTCTAATTCCACAAATCTTGGAATTGCATTGATTACAGGAAAACTTTCTCCTGCTACAGTACAATACTTTTGTTCAGTAAGTTTAAGAGGTTGCTTACTTACCGGAGCAACATAGTCAATCATGCGCACGAAAATATCTAAAAATTTAGTGCCCTTCTTTTCGAATAACTATTTTAAAAATACAGTTGTGATTATACACATCACTGCATACTCCATAGTAAATTCCTGAAGCTATAGTAGGATTAATGATAATTTTATTCTTGCCTTTGTTCAAAACAGAAGCCATTACACGATTTCCTCTATAATCATATAAAAACAATTGTGCAGCATTGCTAAAACTTTCTGGCAAATCAAGATAAAAATAGTCAGAACAAATATTGGGCATAGCTAAAATCGTTTCCTGAGAAGCTATTGAACTAACCCCGGATAATGGACCATATTCCCAACAATCATTAAAGTTGATGTTTAATCCGGAAATACCTCCCGCACATAAAAAGCCTGAGCTGCCGATTGAAAAATTAGCAGGGAAAACGCGTTGTGTCCCCGGAAACGAATCAGACAGCGACCAGGTGTCGCTGTTGATGTTATAAGCAAACATGTCATTAAAATACACCGAACCATTTTGCCCCAATCCAACATAAGCTATTGAATCAATCACAAAGCCGGAACAACCATAACGAACCGCACCGGGCATAGAACTTTTTTGAGTCCAGCTGTCTGTCAACGGATCATATTGCCACATGTCGTTGTAGGGGTTAGCGGGCCATCCATGCGAGCCTGTGGTTACATAACCTTTGCCATTATAAGAAAAACTAAATGTACTTTGCCTGATACCTCCCGCAAAATCTGCTTTTTGCGTCCAGACATTGGTTAAGGTGTCATATTCATAAAACTCTTTCGTATAAGGCGAAAAGCCTATTCCTGTATATCCTTTTCCACCAATAGAAAAATTTACACCAGTATAAAATGGTGTTCCCGGATATGAGGCTACAGGATACCATGTATTGGTTGTAATATGATAACGGTAAAAATTTATCTGTGGTGCAGGCGCCCAACCACAGCCCACATAAGCAAACTCTCCAATTACAAAACATGCAGCACCATAACGACCGGAACCTGGATAAGAAGCTCTTTGAGTCCATACTCCTGTTAATGTGTTAAACTCCCATAGATCCGTTAATGTGCCTGATGCACCTTTACCCAAGCCAACATAACCACTCTTCTGGAATGAAAAACCAACAGGGTTGTAACGCTGTGCTGCCGGTAGGCTCGACCTCTGAGTCCAGCCATTTTGTGCATGTATTGTGAAGGTGAAGGCAAAAAACGAGAAAAAGACAATTATGATAATTTTCATGGATATACGATTTATTTACAAATTTACAAACAAATGCCTAAAATAGAAATTGGTAAACACAAATGATGGTAATATTTTATTCCTCATGCTAAAGCATGAGGCTATGATATTATTTTTCCTCACGTT
>DKKR01000096.1 GCA_002455375.1 Bacteroidetes bacterium UBA6661 | reverse complement strand
CCGCCTACTCGATTATAGCCAGTGCTTTTTTCGGGTTTCTATATTCCGTAGCTTTCATTTCCACATTTTGTTATTTTTCTGTTACTTACTTTTTCAAATTTTCCGTTTTCTCGGTTGGCTCTCCACGCTTTTATTATTTTAGAGTGAAATTCAGTATCAGAGTCTTTTACAATAGCTATTATTTCGGAATCAAAACCATTTTTTGTACTACAATATTCAGTTAATTTTCTGTTTTTAAAGTCTTTTTTGTCAATTTCCAAAATGTCGGTTATCGTCTTTTTTGAATTACTGATTTTGTATAACAGTAAAAACCGCTTTTCGGCAGACTGATATTCTGCAATTCCGAAATCTGTATTAAGATTGTCTTTTGGTAACAAATAGCCTCCAGTATGTATAATGGAATAATTTTCAAATACAATTTTGTTTCCAAGTTTAGTATAATCCTGACCAATCAGGGAATTGGCAGTTTTGCCCCATAATTGAAACAGGTTTTTAAATTCAAAATACTCGATGTTCGGTTTTAGTTTTTCTAACGGAATGCCATAATCCATTAAATATTTTCCCACACACTTCAATTTTATCATTAGATAAATTTCATTTTCAAACGTGTTGAAATAAAAGTCATTACAAGCATCAGCATCAAAGGCAAAATCATTTAATATATATTTTTCGTGATAAAGTCCAAAAGGTTTTTTATCTGTTTTTTGAGTTTCGTTGTTCCATTCAAACCAATAACCACTTTCCTCTAATTTTTGGTTTAAAACTTCTTTAGAAACAGAAAAGAAATCGTTAAATTCCAATTTGTTCCCTGTTCTTAAATCATAGCAAATACTTTCAAAAAAGAATTGGTATTGTCCTCCATAAGGTAGTATTTGCTTGGAAATACTGATATTCAATAAATTTTCAGACAAGTATTCGATATTGAAGCTTTCTTCCAATTCATCTCCAAAATAATAGGGATTTCCTGTTATAAATTCTCCTCTCCATTCTTTTATGCTTTCGATTTCTTCAAAATATTCTTCTAAATTTTTAACATCAAGTTCTTTGAAAAGTTCTTTTACATAAGCAACGCTATCCTGCCTAATCGAAGATGCCTGAAAATATGTTTTTAAATTGTCATTTATTTTTTTTTGAGCTACGGGATTTATTCCGCTTTTGATTTGAGGGACAAAAGAAGTAATGTCGGCAATGCCTTTGAGTTTAAAATGAAACTCAACCGTATCAATTACGATTTTGTTTTCCTCATTCGGTTGGGAATAAGCAAAAAGCACAGAAAATATAAAAAGTAGAAAGACTGTTTTTTTCATTTAGGGTTTTTGTTAATATCCTTCAAATTTTGTGGTATCAATTTCTGTTTTAATTGTTTTTCCGTTGGCAACTTTTTTGTAGGTTGTCTGAAGTAAACTTGTTGAATCTCCATCAACTATTTCCCGAGTTGTAATTTCAGTAAATTTTATTTTGCCGTTTTTGTCGAAATGATGAACCTGACTTGAGTTCCAACCAACACCCATTTTCCAATAAGTAGAAACGGTTTTGTCTGTTTCGTTAATCTCAAATTCTCCACCTGATAATTCGTCTGAACGTTCAAATATATTTTTCGCTTTGTCAAATAAGTAAACATTAAATGCACTTCCACCACTTCCCGAACCTGTTTTACTATAAACTATAAAATCTTTGAGTCCGTCAAAATTAGCGTCTTTAAATTCTCCATTAAAGTCAAAATTATTTGTGTCAATAGAGTTAAAAAGGTCTAAATCAAAATAGTCTTCATTTAACAATAAAACTTTGTTTGTGTTATAATTCTTTAATCTGTTTATTCCACTTCCACCTGTTGTACCCTCGTAAACAATCAATTCAAATTCCCAAAAACACTTAATTTCGTTGATTAAAAACGGTTCACTAATCTTGACAAGTGTATCTGATTTATCCCAATTTATTTCTGTCTTTTTGTGTTCAGATGCTTTTTGGACAAGCATATCTGTTATGATGTTTTCTTTATCGGTATAATTTTCTTCAGAATTTTGTTTTTTTTGAGAGTTTTGACAACTCACAAAAAGAGAAATGAAAAATATGTAAAATATAGTTTTCATTTAGTTCAGTTTACCATAACCATTATTCCAAACTAATGATGCTTCTCTGTCGCAACCACCAAAATAATTACCCAAAATATAAATAGTTTTTTGGTTATTGCTGATTTTCAATATAACTGGAAAGTTGTTTTTTTCGTGTGTGATAAAAAATAAGGACGACTTAATTTTTCCATTTTTAGTTACTTTACTTAAATCTAACATTTTGTCCAAACTTTCATTCAATTTACCATTGTTCGTTTCTATAATTTCATTGATAAACTGTTCTCCTATAATTATGCCCGAAGAATAAACACTTTGAAAAAGGCTATAGTTTTGGTTGTCCAAATTAATTTCATTTACAACTTTTTTATAGAATTTCTCTCGTAAAAGCTCTTTTGAAACAGGTAAAATTTCATACTCAAAATTTTCTATTTCTTCTCCGTTTAAAGTGTAAATATTAAAGGCTAAAGTTCCTCCTCCACATCTTTGAGAATATCCGTTTTGTGAAATTAGTAAGAAAGCAAAGAATATAAATGTAATTATGTGTTTCATTTTAAAGGTTTTGTTGTTTTAGCATTGGCTATAACGTTCCCACGCCTTGCGCTGTTGCCGTTTACGGAGCAGAAACTGTCAACCAAGATAAAATATTTTGCGTACATAAAAGCTTCATTTTAGCACGTCACCGGCAATGGCGCAAGACGTGTGTTATAGGTAGTGCTTCTCTGTCGTCATACGCTGTCCGCTTATGTTCTTGGTTTATTTCTATTGATTGTTTTTTCCCATTCATAGTCGCCACCGTCTGGTCGGTAATAGCAAAGAGTTTCTTCAATTGTCGTGTCGGGAAGTTGTCGCACGTTTTTGTAAGTGTCCTTTACAACAGTGATGCAACTTAAAAATTCTTGTCCTTTCTCAATGCCGTTCATAGCTGTCTCTTTGATGCTAATAGAGAAAACTAAAAACACAAATAAATATTCGGCTCCTTTGTCAGCCGGCTCGTCTGTCTCGAAGCCGACAACCCATTCTGTGTGTTTAGGTTTGTTCTTGGTAATCGTGTCGAGAATGTATTTGTATTTGTCACGCTTTAAGATTTTAAAACACTCCAACAATACTTGCTCGTCAGTTAAGTTTGATTTGTCAAAAATGTCTGTGCCGTTGCGTTTTGTCCGCTCGTCACGCCTCTCCTCAAAATGCTTAATTCCAATTGCTGGAAAGTCGCCCCACTCAAAACGAAGAATGTCGTTTTTGTGTTGCATCTTACTCTTGTCGTAAGGTTGCTTAGGTTTCTTTTTGTCACTCATTGTAAATATTTTTTTGAACGTTTTAGTAATCCTGTTCGAGTAATTGTCTGCTCGTTAACCAAGTCCTTTTAGACGCTGAATTACTGTCCCCCGAAACTAAACTTGCAAAGAAAAACTGAACTTGCAAATTACATTGTCGTCACAGTCAAAGTCCGAAACGGGGACAGTCATTCAACGTCTTTTTGTTACTCCGTCAATAAGCTGAACGGTCGCTCGAATAGCATTACCTATAACTCACAAATATACGCATGTCCCTAATGTTTACAAAAATATTTCGATGAGCGTGATTGTTCTTCACCTTCAGTCGATTAGAATATAAATATTACTGCGTATATTGTATTGATTATACTTTTTAATCGTACCTTTCAAATACTCTTGCAATACAAAATACGATGCTGTGAATATGTATCATGACATAAAATCTAACCCCTAAAACTATGTTTTCGAAACCAGATAGCGTAAAGGTAAAAAGATAATACGGATTATTTTAACTTTATTGTTTGCCGAGCCTCTTTTTATTCTTTAGCGAAAAACATGTGTGCTAATGGTTTGCAGCTGCTATTTTAATTTCTTTACTGCTAATAAAAAAAAGAGGCTGCTCGACTTTCGCGACAGCCTCTTTTTTGTACAAAATAATTTAATTAAAAAACTCTTTCATTTTTTCGAAAAAGCTTTTATCACCTTTACCCGGATTGGGCTTAAAGTTTTCTGAATCGCGTAGCTTCTCTAACATTTTTCTTTCGTCTGCAGAAAGTTGTTGTGGTGTCCACACGTTTATATTCACAAGCAAGTCGCCTTTATGATAACTGTTTACACGTGGTAGCCCTTTTCCTTTCAGTCGAAGAACTTTTCCACCTTGTGTGCCTTCATCAATTTTTATTTTTGCTTTACCGTCAACCGTTGGAATTTCAACCTGAGTGCCTAATGCAGCATCAATAAATGTAATGTATAAATCGAACAACAAATTATCGCCATCGCGTTTCAGCTTTGGGTCTTCAATCTCTTCAATTACTATCAGCAAATCACCGGCAATGCCATTGCGTTCGCCAAGATTACCTTTTCCGCTAACATTTAGCTGCATGCCATCAGCAACACCTGCAGGAATTGGAACGGTAATCATATCTTCTCCCTGTTCAACACCCGTACCATGACAAGTGCGGCAGGTATTGGCAATTACCTGTCCTTCGCCACCACAAACATTACAGGTAGTAACCGTTTGCATCTGACCTAAAATGGTATTTGTAACACGCCTAACTTGTCCTGAACCTTTGCAGGCACTGCATGTTGTAAAAGCATTGTTGCCTTGAGCACCACTACCATGACAGGTATGGCAGGCAACTTTTTTACTTACCTTTAATTTCTTTTCTACACCGTTGGCAATTTCCTGAAGCGTAAGTTTTACTTTGATACGCAGGTTAGAGCCACGGTTAACTCTGCGGCCTCCGCGCTGTCCGCCACCACCACCGCCAAAGAAACTTTCAAAAGGATTGTGTCCACCAAAAATATCTCCAAACTGACTGAAGATATCTTCCATATTCATGTGTTGCCCTCCGCCATATCCGCCACCATTCATTCCCTGATGTCCGAATTGATCATAGCGACTTTTTTTCTCTGTATTACTCAGCACTTCATAGGCTTCAGCAGCTTCTTTAAATTTTTCTTCTGCTTCCTTATTGCCCGGGTTTTTGTCAGGGTGATATTTAATAGCCATCTGACGGTAAGCTTTTTTTATTTCGGCTTCCGAAGCATTTCGACCAACACCTAATATTTCGTAGTAATCTCTTTTCGACATTTTGTTTTCTATTAACTTCCCACCACTACCTTAGCATGACGCACAACTTTATCGTTAAGCAGGTAGCCTTTTTCAATTTCATCTACTACCAATCCTTTTTTATCATCATCTGCAGGAATACTTGTAATGGCTTCGTGCAGGTCGGTATCAAAAGGTTTGTTTATTGATTCAATGGCTGCCAACCCATGTTGGGTTAGGGTATTGTTCAACTTTTGAAAAATTAATTGAACTCCTTCTTTTAAAGCCGCTGCATCAGATGTAGTTTCCTGTGCTTTCATGGCGCGCTCAAAATCATCTATAATCGGCAGCAGTGAAATAATCACGTCTGAACCTGCAGTTTTTATCAATTCAATACGCTCTTTTGCTAATCTGCGCTTATAATTCTCGAAGTCGCTGTATAATCTCACATACTTGTCGTTGGCAACAGCCAACTCCTCTTTGAGCAATTCCAACGGATTTTCTGCTTCGTTTTCTGCTAAGGCTCCGGCTTCCACTTCAGGTGTTGCGTTAATCTCTTCTGCATTAGTGGTTTCTTCGTTGTTGAGCACTTCTTTTTCCTTATTCATTTTTCTTCGCTTAAACAATTTCATCGCTGATTTTCAAAAACATTGCCATTCGACCAATGGGGTCAAAATGGCAGGCAAAGATAGCTTTTACAGTGTCTTGTCTGCCAAACATGTGGTAAAATGACAACGGAAGAGATTTCCGGCTGTTTTTCAACCAAAATGTTTTTTGAGGCTTGCCAGATGAGGTTATGCTACTGATTTGGTAAAGTACCATTATTCAAACAGCACTAAGCTAATAAATCATTTACATCCTATTAAAAAATCCAATTAAGCCACTGTATTTAAAAAAATAGATTCTGAAAAAATTGGAGTTTTAAGTTAAACAACATTACTTTTACAATTCTGTAAATTAAACTAAACTACCATGATTACAACAGAAACACTTGCACGTTTCGCGCGCTTTAAGCGTAAGCTGCGCTTTTCTACATACACAGCCGCCTTCGCCATACCACATCGTTTACGTTTTGCAAATGTGAATTAGAAGTAAACGGCACCATAACCACNNACAACTCATCATAGCAAACGAAAGCCAAAAGCAAGATGTAACAGCCATGCTCAACGAATTAAAAAATGAAATAGCCCAACTAAGAGAACAAATTAATCAAATAACAAAAAATTAAATGTGATGAAAAAACTTATACTTCTTATTTTGGAGTTCCAGTAAAACAAGTGTATATAAGAGCATAAAAAAAACAGCCGGAATTTCCGGCTGTTTTTCATTAGTAGTATTAAATTTTATTTACTGTGCCAGCAGTTTTTCAATGGCTGCATCTAATGCCTGTCCTCTCAAGTTGCTTCCCACAATGTATCCGTTGCCATCAATAAGCCAGTTGGCAGGTATTGAGTTTACTCTGTAAATCTGTGCTGCTTTGCTGTTCCATCCGGCAAGGTCACTCACATGGCTTGGCCAATCTAATTTATCTTGTTTGATGGCATTCATCCAGCGGTTTTTATCCTGATCAAGCGATACTCCATAAACAGTAAAGCCTTTAGCACCCTTAAATTTTTTATCTTTATATTTATTATAGGCAGCAACAACATTAGGATTTTCCATACGGCAAGGGCCGCACCATGATGCCCAAAAATCTATCAATACAATTTTTCCTTTCAGTGAAGAAAGTGCAATGGTTTTTCCTTCGGGTGACGTAAATGCCAGTTCAGGTGCTTTGTTACCTATGGCAATGCCTTCAATCGGCTTTTGAGCCTGTGAAAAAAATGCAGTGCCGATGATTGCCAGCGATAAGAATGTTGCTTTAAGTGTAGTTGTCATATTTTTAATTTTGTTTATGGCTGCCAACTATCATACCACAGTGACAAGCCTTCATTTGTTTTTTATTAAACGCTAAAATATTAAATTGTTTTAAATCCTTTTGATATGGGCACCAAGTTTTATCAATCGTTCATCTATTCTTTCATAACCTCTGTCAATCTGTTCAATATTGTGGATAATACTTTTGCCTTTTGCAGAAAGTGCTGCTATGAGCAAGGCAACACCCGCTCTGATGTCAGGAGATGTCATTTCTATTCCTTTGAGTGAATGTTTGCGGTTAAGCCCTATGACTGTTGCACGGTGTGGGTCGCATAATATAATCTGTGCCCCCATATCAATCAGTTTATCTACAAAGAACAAACGGCTTTCAAACATTTTTTGATGAATAAGTGCTGTACCGTTTGCCTGTGTTGCTGTTACTAAAATTACACTCAGCAAATCAGGTGTCAATCCGGGCCAGATGGCATCTGCAATAGTCAGAATAGAACCATCAATAAAAGTATCTATTTCATAATTTTTTTGTGCAGGTACGTAAATGTCATCCCCTTTAATTTCCAGTTTAATGCCCAACCGTTGAAAAGTGGAGGGAATGATGCCTAGATTTGGAACACTACAGTTTTTTATTGTTATTTCAGACTGAGTCATGGCAGCCAAACCAATAAAACTTCCTACCTCAATCATATCGGGCAACATGGTATGCGTGCATCCTGTCATTTTGGAAACACCTGTTATGCTCAACAGATTTGAGCCAATGCCTGAGATTTTTGCTCCCATACTGACAAGCATCTTGCAGAGTTGTTGTATGTATGGTTCGCATGCTGCATTATAAATGGTTGTAGTACCTTCTGCTAAGGCAGCAGCCATAATGATATTGGCTGTTCCGGTAACTGAAGCTTCGTCAAGGAGCATATAGGCACCTTTTAGTTTTTTAGCCGAAACGCTGAATATTTTGGTATGAGAATCAAAATCAAATTTAGCACCCAGGTTCTGAAAACCTATGAAGTGCGTATCTAAACGTCTGCGACCAATTTTGTCACCACCCGGTTTAGGTACACAGGCAATGCCAAAGCGTGACAGCAATGGACCTGCTATCATAATAGAACCTCTTAAAGATCCTGCCTGACGAATAAAATCATCTGTCTTTAAAAAATCAAGATTTATATTGTCTGACTGAAAAGTATAGCTGCCGTGCTTGAGTTTTTCAATAATCACACCCAAACTGCGTAGTAAGTCAATCAGTTTGTTTACATCTCTGATATCAGGAATGTTGTGAATGGTAACTTTCTCATCGGTTAGTAATACGGCACAAAGAATCTGTAATGCTTCGTTTTTTGCTCCCTGTGGTTCTATCTCACCATGCAGCTGTTGTCCACCCGTAATTTCAAAACTGTTAGCCATTATTTAATGTTGTGACGATTTTTTCTTTTTCTTTTTCTTTTTTCCACCACCATTATTATTCATGGGTCGAACATCAGCAATATATCTTAATCTTACCTCTTCTTTCAGCGAAAGTTTTCCATTGGAAATCTTACGAAGATGTTCAAAAATAACTTCATCATTTACATTGTCGCGGTTGTAATTGACATACGACTGTTTCATAAAATTGGCAATCATCAATATCACTTGCTCTTTTTGCGGACCATCCTCCATTTCACAGGTTTTTTCTATCATGTTATAGATGATAGAACCATAGTGTTTGAATTTGATATTGTAAGTAGGGTATGGTACTTTTTCAGGAGTAAGTTTTCTTTTCTCTGGCGATGGCATCGGAAAAGGCGAATCGCATTGCAGTTTGTAATCTGACATAATAAACAGATGATCCCAAAGTTTTATTTTGTAATCATTATATTCTCTGATTTGCGGATTCAGCACAACCATTGCATTAATAATTGCATTTGCTGCTTTTGTCCGTTCTTCCTGACTTTCGAGTTGAATGGCATGGTCAATCATTTTTTGAATGTTGCGTCCATATTCCGAAATAATCAACTCAGGACGTTTGGTGTTATACTCCATAAAATTTAAGGCTAATTACCGAAGTGTAAAATTTTCATGATAAAATTTTACTTAAAACTTCAATTTAAAAAAATCAGGGTGAAAGATGGGGCTCGAACCCACGACCCTCAGAACCACAATCTGATGCTCTAACCAGCTGAGCTACATTCACCATATCAAAAAAGAAGAATTAAAAACATATCCTTCTTTAACGAGGTGCAAAAATAGTGCAAAAAAACATTCGCACAAATGATATTTTGAATATGTTTTTTTATGTGAAGATTGTCTGATATCAGTAAAGATGAAATAAATAATCAGAATAAATAGTTCCTGAAATTTTGAAAACAAAAAAAGTTGCTACCTTTGTCTGATTAATCATGTAAAAATTAAATTTTATAAACAATGAAAAAAGGTTTACTAATTACTCTTGCTCTTGGTGCTGCAGCTACGCTGAATGCTCAGGAAGCAACGAAAAAAACAAATAAGCTTGAAGCTATTGATAATGGTGTGAAGCTTAATGTTTCTCAGCGTGTGCATGGCGTATCAGGCACAACATTTACTGCAGGATGCGAAAACACTTTGGGAAGTTCTGCCAATAGTTATACAGCACTTGGTGGAGGTCGTTCCAATCTGATATACAACCCTGCAATCAACACAATAGCATTCATTCACCGTGGTAATCCTTCCGGTGGTGTAGGTACAAGTTCCGGAGATCTTTTCTGGGATATATCTACTGATGGCGGTGCTACATGGAACATCAATCAGGGTCCTGCTTATCAGCCTGTAAATTCCAACAATGCACGTTATCCTTTAGGCTCCATCTATAACCCTGCAGGAAACACAGATCCTGCTAATGCATGGGTTGCGGGTTTTGGTGCAAACACCAACGGTAGCGGATGGATCAGTCAGGCACATTGTACTTCTAAATTAGATGGTACCAATGCCAATCAGGAGACTCAGGACTTTGTTCTGGGTGGTTTCATGGGTGATATTCCAAACAGCATGGAGACAGATAACGTTGGTAACGTTTGGGTTTCTGATTTTCAGGATGATGCTATAGGTTCGCAAGCTTATGCAAATACTAACCTTTGGTTGACTAAAGGTGTGTGGAATGGTGCTGCCAATAAATATGACTACACCAACAT